>NZ_JAIGQA010000429.1:0-475 GCF_019733245.1 Streptomyces sp. WAC04114 | reverse complement strand
GCGGCCACCGACAGGGCGTCCTCCGTGACCTGACGGTCGCTCACCGCCATCCCCGACCTGCGCACATCGGCCAGCACCCGGCGCAGCCGCTCCGGGTCGGTGATCGTGTACGGGGTGAAGGACGCCAGGTCGCCCTCGCAGTACTCCTTCTGGAAGACCGGGTCGCCATGGGCCAGCAGGGCGAGTCCGACCCCGGTGGCGTGCAGCGGCCAGCGGGCGCCGACGCGGATGTGCACACCTACCGCCGACCGCCCTGACAGCCACTCGGTGTAGACGACGTCCCGCCCGTCCCGCACGGCCAGTTGCACGTTCTCGTGCGTCGCCTCGTACAGGTCCTCCAGGTACGGCAGCGCGATCTGCCGCAGGGCGAGGCCGCGCGGGGCCAGGGCGGCGAGCTCCCACAGCCGTAGCCCGACGTGGTAGACGCCGGACTCGTCCCGCTCCAGGGCGCCCCACTCGGTGAGCGCGCCCACCA
>NZ_JAIGQA010000428.1:0-504 GCF_019733245.1 Streptomyces sp. WAC04114 | reverse complement strand
GCTACGGCGACATCACCCCGCGCGGGCAGGAGGCCCGGCTGGTGACCGTCACTCAGGTCGTGTACACATTCGTCTTCCTCACGGCGGCGGCCACCGCGCTGACCCGCAGGCTGCACAGCGTGGTCGCCGAGCGCGACCGGCGACCGCCGCCGTCCTGACCGGCCGGGTGCCGGTTCTACACCGGGCGGGAGGAGCGGTAGTTGAACACCGACCAGAGGACGAACAGGCCGGTCACGATCATGATGATCGACCAGAACGGCTGGTACGGCAGCCACAGGAAGTTCGCGATCAGCGCCAGGCCGACCACGATCCCGCTCACCACCCGGGCCCAGTCGGCTCCGGTGAACAGGCCGAGCCCGGCCATCACCACGAGCACGCCGACGATCAGGTGGATCCAGCCCCACGCGGTCAGGTCGAACTCGAAGGAGTACTGACCGAAGCTCGTGTACACCTCGTCGCCCGCGATCGCCGCGATGCCCTGGAGCACCGCGAAGAGACCGTAGA
>NZ_JAIGQA010000427.1:0-587 GCF_019733245.1 Streptomyces sp. WAC04114 | reverse complement strand
GGCTCAATCAACCTGAGCCTCAAGGCGGCGGCCGCGGCAGCGAAGACGCACGCGTTCACCAGCAATGTGCGGGTGTCGGTGAAGAGCGCGTGCCGCGCCGAGCGCCTGGCCCGCACTCTCGCCATTTCGCTGCCGGACTGGCTCAGGGTGCGCGCTGACAAGTGTGACCGGCTCGAGCAGCAGGCGAAAGCCAGGGCGGAGAAGGCGAAGAAGGCGGCAGGCATCGTGCCGAAGGGCCGCGATGCCTGGGAGCCGGGCACGCACAACCTCAAGGGCCGTGACTGGCTCACAGGGCGGGGTGCCGGGCCGCAGGCCCCGCCGGCGCTGCGTGCGCCGCCCGGCAGCACGGCGGTGACCGGGCATGTGCTGAAGCTGGACGGCAAGCCGCTGCCCAAGGTGAGCGTCCGGGTCGGGGCGAAGAGCACGAAGACCGATAGCCGGGGACGCTTCCTGCTGTCCGGTATCAGTGCCGAGGCCACCACCCTGGTCGTGGACGGAGCGAGCGCGAAGACCGCCAAGCGCAGCTACGGGCGCTACGACATCCGGATCCGGCCGGTGGCGGGCCGCAGCACGGACTTGGGCTTCCC
>NZ_JAIGQA010000426.1:0-607 GCF_019733245.1 Streptomyces sp. WAC04114 | reverse complement strand
GGGCCGCGCCGCCTACGCCTGAGCAGGCTCTCGGGAGTGTCAGGGCGGACGTGGAGGAGATCAAGGAGAGGGCGCACCGATGACGGAAGCGACGGGTGGGGCGAAGGGGCCCGATGAGCTGCGGCGGCAGATCGAGCGGACCCGTAGTGAACTGGGCAACACGGTGGAGGAGTTGGCGGGGAAGGCGGACGTGAAGGGGCGTGCGCTGGCGCGGGCGGCTGACCTGCGGGACAAGGCCGGGGCGATGTCGGTGCAGTTGCGGAGCACGGCTGCCCAGGCGGGGCACTCCATGCACGACAGGGCGACGCATACGGGGCCGCGGCCGGTGCGGACGGTTGTCCAGGCCGGGATGCGGCATCCCAAGCCGGTGCTCGTGGCGGGGGCGGCGGGTGCCGTGGTGGCTGTCGGGGTGTTGCGGTGGAGGCACGCGCACGGGCATCGCTGACGCCGGGCACTTCGCCTTCGCGTGGGGGTGGGTCGGGGCCGCGCCGCCTACGCCTGAGCAGGCTCTCGGGAGTGTCAGGGCGGACGTGGAGGAGATCAAGGAGAGGGCGCACCGATGACGGAAGCGACGGGTGGGGCGAAGGGGCCCGATGAGCTGCGGCGG
>NZ_JAIGQA010000425.1:0-615 GCF_019733245.1 Streptomyces sp. WAC04114 | reverse complement strand
GGCCGGGGGCTGGGGGTTGAGCGTGCTGCCCGTGCACTGCGTGCCCAAGGGGCAGGCGCGCGGAGTCGTGGGGGCGGGGCGGTGGCGCAGGATCTGGGCGGCTGGGATGCGCAGGGGTGGTGTCACCACGGCATCGCCACGCCCCCGTTCGGGCGGATGATCTGGCCCGTGGTGAAGGCCGAGGCGTCGGATGCCAGGTGGAGGACGGCGTGCGCGATGTCCTCGGGCTCGCCCACCCGGCCCAGGGGTGACATGCGGGCCATGACGGACTCCGTGTGCGCCTGGGCCTCGCTGTCGTGGCGGTCGGTCATGGGGGTGCGGATCCAGCCCGGGGCGACCGCGTTGACGCGGATGCCGTACCGGCCGACCTCCGTCGCCAGGGTCTTCGTCAGCTGGATCACCGCCGCCTTCGCCGCGCCGTAGCAGAGCAGCCCGGGGCCGCCTGTGTCGACTGCGCCCGAGGCCATGGTGACGATGCTGCCCCGGGTGCCGCGGGCGATCATCAGGCGGGCCGCTTCCTGGCAGGCGTACAGGACTCCCTTGAAATTGACGTTCAGCACTCGGTCCAGGTCCTCGTCCCGGGTCTCCAGCACGGGGCTGCTGTGCATGATCCCG
>NZ_JAIGQA010000424.1:0-620 GCF_019733245.1 Streptomyces sp. WAC04114 | reverse complement strand
CGCCTGACCTCTCGGGCCGGGATGCGGGCATCGGACACCTCCTGTAGGCGAGGCAGGGTGAGGGAAGTTCGGGCGCGGGGGTCAGCGCGGTGCGCTCACCCCCGCGTGGATCGATCAGCTGCGGCGACGGGGCGGACCGGCAGGCCTCGTGGCCCTGCGAATGGGGCGCGGGGCCGTGGGCGGCGGCGGTGCCGGCGGGTCATCGCCCTTCCTGGGCATGGGCGGGAGGTTCAGCACGGGCGTGGAGATGGACGCCGGGTCCGCTGCGGGACCGGTCGATGAGGAACCGGACCCCGAAGGTGCCGGGGCTGCGCCGGGGACCGGGGGAGCGGTGGCGGCTGCGCGTGTGCCGGGAGGGCTGGACGGCCGGGTCGCGCCTGCCATCGGCTGAGCCATCCCGAGCTGGGCGTTGGCTGCATGACGGCCGACGAACCGCGCGGCGGTCTGCACATTCCGGCGGTACTCGTTGCCGAAGGCGCGGGCGCCGTCGACCTTGGCGGTGACCCGGGCACCAGCCCGGTTCTTCGCCGCGGTCAGCTGCCCCTTGATCGCGTTGGTCCGGGCGGCGGCGGCAGTGCCGCCCCGCTTGGCGGCGGCGATTCCACGGGGAATCCCGACGG
>NZ_JAIGQA010000423.1:0-624 GCF_019733245.1 Streptomyces sp. WAC04114 | reverse complement strand
TCGATCTGCGCACGGACGGAGAGCTGATCGACGAGTAGAAGCTGGTCGACGTGCCGGTCGACTACGAGTGCGCGGCTGCGAGCGATGGCTGCTTCAACGCTTAGATCGTGCTTTTTTTTTCAAGCAGAAGACGGCATACGAGGTACTGATCGGTCTCGTGGGCTCGGCCACATGCGTGTGCAGGCGGAGTACGAGGGTTCGAACCTGGGGAGGCATCGGTACGAATGCCGCGCGCCGTCCTCGGTGACGCGGCGGCCGTCTGTGTGTCGAGGGGTGGCGCATGTCCAGGGAGCAACGCGGGCCGAACGAGAAGCTCGGCACGGTTCTCGCCCTCGCGGGAATCAGCAACGCCGGGCTCGCCCGGCGGGTCAACGACCTCGGAGCACAGCGCGGTCTGACACTTCGCTACGACAAGACCTCGGTGGCCCGGTGGGTCGCCAAGGGGATGGTGCCGCAGGGCGCGGCGCCGCATCTCATCGCGGCGGCGATCGGGGCCAAGCTCGGCCGCCCGGTGCCGCTGCACGAGATCGGCCTCGCCGACGCGGACCCGGCCCCGGAGGTCGGTCTCGCCTTCCCCCGGGACGTGGGCGAGGCGGTGCGGTCGGCGACCGAGCTGTACCGGCT
>NZ_JAIGQA010000422.1:0-626 GCF_019733245.1 Streptomyces sp. WAC04114 | reverse complement strand
GGCCATGGGCCCTGGGGCCCGGGTCACAGGCTGTGGGGCCTGGGCAGGTCGTGGACCCCGGGCCGTCCGAGGGGCGGGCGTTCCCGTGATGGGTACGTCCCGCCCATGGACGGAACATCTGTGTGTGTCTCGCCCATGTGCGGCATGTCTGTGTGCGTCCCACCCATGCGGCCGCGCCTGTGCGCGTCCCGTCTGTATGCGTCCCGCCGTCGTCTGTATGCGTCACGCCGTCATCGGACGGTCGTACGGGCCGATGGGGGCCGGGAGCCGGCCGGCGCCACCGGTCAGGTGGCGGTCGACGGCCGCCGCCACCGCCCGGCCCTCGGCGATCGCCCACACGATCAGCGACTGCCCGCGGGCGGCGTCCCCGGCCGCGAACACACCCGGCACGTTCGTGGCGAAGCCGCGGTGGGGTTGTCGGCGGACCGGCCGGCGGCTGGCTGTGGGGGCCGGGCGATGGGCGCCCCGCGCGGACGCTCGTGGCCTACCGTCCATGCCGTCGTGGGCTTCCCGCCGGTGGGGTCGCCCCCGCCCACCGAGGCCCCCGGGATGGTGGGGATGGCGGCGGGCGACGCAGTGCGCCGCAGCGACGGGAGTGGTGTGCCGGTCGAGCGCCGATTTGCGTC
>NZ_JAIGQA010000421.1:0-629 GCF_019733245.1 Streptomyces sp. WAC04114 | reverse complement strand
GCAGAAGCCTCAGCGTGTTCGACACCTGCGGGCGGGAGCGGCCGATCCGGTCGGCCAGCTGGTCATGGGTGCACTTGAAGTCCTTGAGCAGCTGGTCATACGCAGCGGCCTCCTCCAGCGGGTTCAGCTGAGCCCGGTGGAGGTTCTCCAGCAGCGCGTCCAGCAGCAGCTTCTCGTCGTCCGTGGCGCGGACGATCGTGGGAATCCGCTCCAGGCCCGCTTCACGGCAGGCCCTCCACCGACGCTCACCCATGATGAGCTCGTAGCTGTCCGGGCCCACCTTGCGGACGACGACCGGCTGGAGAAGGCCGACCTCCTTGATGGAGACGACCAGCTCGGCCAGTGCGTCCTCGTCGAACACCTCACGGGGCTGACGCGGGTTCGGGGTGATCGCCCCGGTCGGGAGCTCGGCGAAGTACGCACCGGACGTACCGACGCCCTGCTCGGACCGGTCCTCCGGGGCGGATGACGGCTCCGGCACCACCGGGGAGGACGGCAGCGCGGTCACCTTCGCGGCAGCCACCCCTCGTTCCGCGGTCAGCACCGGACCCGCGCCATTGCCGGGCGTCGGCACCTGCTTCTCCTGAGGAGCGGCGGGGATCAGCGCACCGAGCCCACGAGACGCGTAG
>NZ_JAIGQA010000420.1:0-631 GCF_019733245.1 Streptomyces sp. WAC04114 | reverse complement strand
GGGCTGGGGTGAGGAGTGGGCAGCGCTTCGCGGCACCGTTGCAGACCGCCGCCCCTCGCACGCCCCGCCCTGCGCGACCGTGCCCGGCTCGCGCGTGGCATGGCGCTACGACCGCCCGAACATCTCCACCTCCGCCATCGCAACCTGCTTGTTCTCCGCCGTGCCGTAGGCGCTGCGCACGATCATGTCGACCTGGACGACGTCGTACATGTGCGCTTCCACGACCTGTACACCGCCGTCGTCGGCCGCGCGGGTGTCGCGCTGGCCGCCGGCGCCGCCGTGCTCGCCACCGCCGTCCCCGCGAACGCCGCAAGCTACTCCGCGTTCGCCTTCTCGCGGAGCAGCAGCCAGCCGACCATCTACGACTTCATCAACTCGGCCACCACCTCCCTCGACATGACCATGTACGAGCTGAAGGACACCACCGCCGTCAACGACCTCATAGCCCTGAAGAACAAGGGCGTCACGGTACGGGTGATCCTGGACGGCGCGCACAAGTCCGCCAACCAGTCGGCGTACAACGCCCTGACGAGCGCGGGCGCGGGAGTGGTCTGGTCGTCGTCCACCTTCGTGTACACCCACCAGAAGACCGTCACGGCGGACGGCGCCAAGTCGCTGATCCTCACCGGCA
>NZ_JAIGQA010000041.1:0-51328 GCF_019733245.1 Streptomyces sp. WAC04114 | reverse complement strand
CGGCCGAACCGCCCGGCCACCCTTCCCAGCTGGTTTAGACCAATGCTAGATCTGGTGGCGCACCGAGCCCGAACGGCTACCGAACGTCACCCACAGGAGGGGCGGCATGGCCCGCACCACCCCGCACGATCCCCCGCCGTCCGAGTCAGAGCCCCTGTACCACCGGATCGCCACGGAGCTGCTCGCCCAGCTGCGCGACGGCACCATCCCGCCCGGTGAACGGCTGCCGAGCGAACGGCGGTTGGCCGCTCACCTGGGAGTCAGCCGGGAGACCGTACGGCAGTCGCTGGAGCTGCTTCGCCGCGACGGCCTGGTCACCACCGACCGGCGCGGCAGCCACGCCACCCTGCCCGGCCTGCCGGTCGAGACCCCGGCGTCGCTCACCTTCCCGGTCGGCGCGGGCCCCGCGGCCCCGGGCGGCGTCGCCCGCGCCACCGTCACCTGGGAGGCTCCCCCGCCGGACCACGCCGAGGCCCTGGGGCTGGAGCCCGGTCGCCCGACCCTGATCCACCGCTACCGGTACGCGACCACCGACGGGCAGGGCCTGCGGAGCGCCGTGACATCGTTCTCCGCGGTGGCGCTGGCGGAGGTGGAGGAGCTGGCCCGCTACCGCGACCGCGCCGACGGCACCGCCGCCGCGCAGCTGCGCCGGGCCTACGACTGGATGCGCCGGGCCGGCCTCACCCTGCACCACCGCGACGCGATCAGCCGCCTCGCGAGCGCCCCGTCGGTACGGGTCACCCGGCAGGTGCACGACCAGTACGCCCGCCCGCTGGAGATCACCGATCTCGTGGTGGACGCCCAACGGGACGCGTTGGTCTACGAGTTCACCCTGCCCAGCCGCGCCGCGGCACCCGCCGCCGACCGCGGCCCGTCACCCGTTCGGCGGACTGCCCACGCGGGTTCCCGGAGATGACGGAGATCATCGAGACACGGCACGGCTCCCCCAGGCGACCCCCGAGAGGATCCCCATGACCACGTTCACGACCTCCGACGGCACCGAGCTCTACTACAAGGACTGGGGCGCGGGGCAGCCCGTGGTGTTCAGCCACGGCTGGCCCCTCAACGCGGACGCGTGGGACGGGCAGGCCAGGCTGGTCGCCGAGCACGGCTTCCGGGCGATCGCGCACGACCGCCGCGGACACGGCCGCTCGGGCCAGCCGTGGCAGGGCAACCACATGGACCGGTACGCCGACGACCTGGCCGAGCTGATCGAGGCACTGGACCTCACCGACGCGGTCCTGGTGGGCCACTCCACCGGCGGCGGCGAGGTGGCCCGCTACATCGGGCGGCACGGGACGGCGCGGGTCGCGAAGGTCGTGCTGCTCGGTGCGGTACCGCCGCTGATGCTGCGGACGCAGGCCAATCCGGAGGGCACACCGAAGGAGGCCTTCGACGGGATCCGCGCCGGGGTCGCGGCGGACCGCTCGCAGTTCTACTGGGAGCTGAGCGAGGCCTTCTACGGCTTCAACCGGCCCGGCGCCGCGGTGTCGGAGGGCGTGCGGCGGGCGTTCTGGATGTGGAGCATGCAGGCCGGCCTGAAGGGCGCCTACGACTGTGTCGCGCAGTTCTCGGAGACCGACTTCACTCAGGACCTGGGGCGCATCGACGTGCCGACGCTCGTCGCGCACGGGGACGACGACCAGATCGTGCCGATCGCCGCCTCGGCCCACCGGACCTCCCAGCTCGTCAAGGACGCGACGCTGAAGGTGTATCCGGGCGCCCCGCACGGCCTGGTCGGCGACTACGAGAAGGCGTTCAACGACGATCTGCTGAACTTCCTGCGCGGCTGAGCAGTAGTCGGTACCAGGGCCTAGGTCGGCAGCCGGGCCATGACCAGCCGCACCCGGGGGCTGCCGTCCGGCCGCCGCCCGAACTCCGGGAGCGGCTGGAGCTCCACTCCAAAACCGGCTGCCTCGAGTTCGCGCCGTACGTCGCCGAGGCGGAACGCGCGGTAGTACATGACGAACTCGGGCCGCCAGAGCGCGTTGCGCACCCGCATCACGGTGTCGAAGCCCAGCAGCGTCCAGTAGCCGAGCGAGCCCGGGCGGGGCGGCGCGACCAGCGGGAACGCGAAAGCGCCGCCCGGCCGCAGGACGGATCGGACCTGTGCGAACAGCCCGGGCAGTTCGCGGGGCAGGAAGTGCCCGAAGGCCCCGAAACTCACCACCAGGTCGAAGGCGGGGGCGAAGGGCAGGGCGCGGGCGTCGGCCCGGACCCAGGAGACCCGCGGGCCCTGCGGCCGCACGCGCTCCCGGGCGATGTCGAGCATGCCCGCGCTGAAGTCGACACCGGTGACGCGCTCCCGGCACACCCGCTCCAGCACCCCGACGCCCGCGCCGGTGCCGCAGCACAGGTCGAGCCCGGCGTCGAAGGGCCCCACCCGCCGCAGCGCCGACCCGACGGCGTCGAGGACCGCGCCGGATGTCCGGAAGGGCGTGTGGTCGAACTTCGGCGCGAGGAGGTCGTAGCCGCGCTCGACGGACGACAGTGCCTGGACGGCGAGTTCGCGCAGACTGGGGCCTTCGGGGCTGAACATCGGCTCAGCCTAGGGGAGCCCGCTGTTTCAGGACGGTGAGTACGCGCTCGCACCAGCGGAGGTTCTCCTCCTCGAAGCCGATGCCTCCCATCAGGGTGAGGTACGGGCCGACACGGTCGGTCTGCCGGAGGTACTCCTCCTCGCTGCGGCCCGCCAAGAGGCGCTCGCGCACCCGCCGGTAGCGGGCGAGCTTGCCGCGGGCCCAGGCCTCGCGCTCCTCGACCAGCGCACGGGTCGCGTCCGGGTCCGCGCCGTCCATGGCCTGGATCTTGATGAGGAGTTCGTCGCGGATGGCGGTGGGCCGCCGGGGCGGCGTGGCGGCGAACGCCCTCAGGTCCTCGCGGCCTGCCTCGGTCAGCGTGAACATGCGCTTGTCGGGGCGCCGTTCCTGGCGCACCACCCTGGCCTCGATCAGGCCGTCCTGCGCGAGGCGCTCCAGTTCGCGGTAGAGCTGCTGCGGGGTCGAGGCCCAGAAGTTGGCCAGCGACACGTCGAAGACCTTCGACAGCTCGTACCCCGAGGCCTCGCCCTCCAGGAGCGCCGCGAGAACGGCGTACTTGAGCGACATGTGGACACCGTATCAACGGGTGACTAGTCTACTCCACACCTACTCAACAAATTGACTAAGGCGGTTTCGATGCGTGCATTCCGTGAGGCGGTCGAGAAGCTCGACCTCGACGCCGCCGAGGCGCTGCTGGCGCCGGACGTCGTCTTCACCAGCCCGGTCGTCTTCAAGCCGTACGCCGGGAAGGCGATCACGGCCGCGATCCTGCGGGCCGTCTCCGGCGTCTTCCAGGACTTCCGCTACGTGCGCGAGATCAACGACGCGAACGGCCGCGACCACGCCCTGGTCTTCACCGCGCGCGTGGGTGACCGGGAGATCAACGGCTGCGACTTCATCCATCTCGACGAGGACGGGCTCATCGACGAATTCACGGTGATGGTGCGCCCGTTGTCGGGGGCCCAGGCCCTCGCGGCGGCCATGGGTGAGCAGTTCGAGCGGATCGCCGAGGAGGCGCGCGCCCGCTCGAACTGAGCGACACCTCCTCGGATCCGTTTCCCGCGTTCTCCCGGCGCCCGCGACCGGTTCAGGGTTGGATGTCCCCATGACGTCCGCCGAGCACGACCGGCTGATGCGGGCCAACCAGGCCAACTGGGACGCCCGCACGCCCGTCCATCTCGCCAGCCGCTTCTACGGCCTCGACCAGGACCTCGATCCCGAGCACTGGTTCGCCCCGTTCGAGTGGGAGGACCTCGGCGAGCTGGCCGGGCGTGACGTGCTGCACCTGCAGTGCCACCTCGGCACGGAGACCATCGCCTTCGCACGGCGCGGCGCCCGGGCCGTCGGCCTCGACTTCTCCGCGGCGTCCGTGGCGGCCGCCCAGGACATCGCGGCGAAGGCCGGCGCCGACGTGACGTACGTCCGGGCGAACGTGTTCGACGCCGTCGAGGCCCTGGACGGGCGGCGGTTCGACGTCGTCTACACCGGCAAGGGCGCCCTGTGCTACCTCCCCGACCTGGACCGGTGGGCGCAGACCGTCGGCCGGCTCCTGCGCCCCGGCGGCCGGCTGTACGTCGTCGAGTTCCATCCCCTGCTCAACGCGCTCGGGCCGAAGCCCGCCCCGGGCGAGGGACCCGAGCTGCTCCTGCGCCACGACTATCTGGGCGGCGCCGGGCCGGTACACCGCGACGGGACCCACACCTACACCGACGGCCCGGCCGTCGAGGGCGCCACGGACAGCTACGAGTGGATGCACGGAATGGGCGAGGTCCTCAACGCGTTGACGGATGCGGGACTCGCCGTGCGGCGGTTGCGGGAGGGCGACGAACTTCCCTGGCCGCGCTGGCCGCAGATGGTCCGTACGGAGTCCGGCTGGTGGCGCCTGCCCGAGCCCCGGATCCCGTTGCTGTACGGGCTGCTGGCCACGCGCTGAGGTAGCTCCCGGAGGTATCCGGCCCACATCCGCCGCTTTCGGTGGTACATTGCCAAGAGCACTCGTGCACGCCCCTCTTTGCGGGCGCCGGTGCCGTTCTTCATCTCTCTCCTTCATTTCCAGCACCACGACGTGTTCGTCGTATCCGAGGTGCTGTTCCCCCGCCGCCCGGAAGCGCGCCACAGGCCCTCCCTTCGCGGCACTCCCCCCTTCCCTTCGCACGTCTCATGCCTGCCGTCCGTGAAAGGACACCCACCACGATGACCACCACACTCGAAAACCAACGTGTACAGCAGCAGTCCCCCGCCCGGACCGTGTCCGGGATCCTGGACATCGACGCGAACGGCAAGGGGCACCTGCGCGGTGAGGACTGCCTGCCCACGCCCGCCGACGCCGCGGTGTCCCCCGCGCTGATCCGCCGGCACGGCCTGCGCAAGGGCGATCTCGTCGAGGGCGTGACCGGCGACCGGCGCGCCCTGACCGACGTCGCACGCATCGACGGCCGTACGCCCGGAGATCTGCGCGGCCGGCGCCACTTCCGGGACCTGACACCGCTGCACCCGCACGAGCGGCTGCGGCTCGAGCACCCCGCCGCCGGACTGGCCGGGCGCGTCGTCGACCTGATCGCACCCGTCGGCAAGGGCCAGCGCGGCCTCCTCGTGGCCCCGCCCAAGACCGGCAAGACCGTCCTCCTCCAGCAGCTCGCCGCCGCGGTCACCGGCAACCACCCCGAGTGCCGGCTGATGATGCTGCTGCTCGACGAGCGGCCCGAGGAGGTCACCGACATGCGGCGCTGCGTGCGGGGCGAGGTCTACGCCTCGACCTTCGACCGCAGCGCCAAGCAGCACATCGCGCTCGCCGACCTGGTGATCGAGCGCGCCAAGCGGCTCGTCGAGGCCGGTGAGGACGTCGTCGTCCTCCTCGACTCGCTGACCCGGCTGTGCCGGGCGCACAACAACGCGGCCGCCTCCGGTGGCCGCATCCTCACCGGGGGCGTCGACGCGTCCGCGCTGACCGGCCCCAAGCGGTTCTTCGGCGCCGCCCGGTCGGCCGAGGAGGGCGGTTCCCTCACGATCCTCGCGACCGCCCTGGTGGAGACCGGCTCCAAGGCCGACGACTTCTACTTCGAGGAGCTGAAGAGCACCGGCAACATGGAGCTCCGGCTGAGCCGGGACCCGGCATCGCGCCGCGTGTTCCCGGCCGTCGACATCACCCCGTCCGGCACCCGTCGCGAGGAACTCCTGCTGCCACCCGCCGAGTTGGCGACCGTCTACGGCCTGCGGCGCGTGCTGCAGGGCCGGGACGGGCAGGGCGGTCTGGAGACCCTCCTGGAGCGGATGCGCGAGACGCCGGACAACGCGACCTTCCTGCGGCGCATCCAGCCGACGCTGCCTGCGGGCTGACGCGACGGCTGCTCCCCATTAAGCCACCGAGCAGTCGAGGATGCGTCCGTCCACGGTGCCGATCAACAACCGGCGGAGATCGGTGAGTTCGAGAGACAGGGCCACCGTGGGGTGGCCGCCGATCCTCAGGCGGTGCCGCCACCGGACCGTACCGTCGGCGGCGTCGAGGGCCACCAGTTCGCCGGAGTTGAAGGCGACGTAGACCGTCTCGTCGTTCCCGTCGACGGCTGTTGCCGGCCGGTCGACGGAGAACTCCCAGCGGACGGCACCATCCGTGAGACTCCGCCGTACGACGAAGCCGCTGTGCGACAGGGTGCGGCCGGAGCCGTAGAACGATCCCGTGTGCACCAGCTCGCGGCTCTGCGGTGGGCCGACTTCGACGCCGGGCCCGCCGAAGACGTGCCGGGCCGGTGACTGCCAGTCGAGCGGGAACAGCCGCCGGGGCGCGTCGCCGTCCGGGTCGACCTCGACCACCCACTTGTCCTGCCACGAGGCGCGCTCCGCGCCGTCGAGGAAGAGCAGCCGGCTGCTGCGGCGGACCGGGAAGGCATGGTTCGAGGAGTCGAACTCGCCCAGGGGCACGGTCGGCCGCGGAGTCTGCGCGGCCGGCGGGATCAGGGCGACGGGCCGGGGGTGAGGTCCATAGCGCCTGTCGGGCGGGGTCGGGCGCAGCGCCAGCCAGCCGTCCCGGCGCGGGGTGAGCGTGACGGGCGAGTCGAGCGTCAGGGTGCCGAGCGTCTTGCCGTCGTCGAGGGACAGCCGGGCGACGAGCGGTGGCTCGGAGACCCATTCCCGGCCCACCCGGCGCCGCCGGCGCCGGTCGGCGTTCACCCAGACGTCGTGCTCCCGGACGACCAGTTGCCGCCCGCCCTCCCCGTCCGGGACACACCAGTCCAATCCCCCGTCCGGCAGCCACGCCTCGGCCAGCACCCCCTCCAGACAGGCCAGTACGCGCCCGTCCGGCAGGCCGCGCACGTCCCACACCTGCCGGCGGGGCGCCCAGCCGACGTCCCCGGCCAGCTCCTCGACGGTGCGGCGGACCTCGGCCGGGTCCGACACGGGCCGCTCGCACGCGACCCAGAGCCCGGTCAGCTCCCGCTGCTGCACCGAACCACGGGGCGCCGCACTCCAGTCGGGCCGCTCCACGACGACGTCGTAGGCGTGCTCGTGCGCCTCGTCGCACTCGTCGTCGTCGGTCCGGGCCACCAGGAGCCGCAGCGCCTGCTCGTCCTCCCAGCCGACCCGCAGGATCTCGCGGGGCGTGCGCATCATCGAGCGCGACCGCCCCGACGCCAGATCGATGAGGAGCAGCTCCCCCTCGAAGGCGTAGCCGCCGTCGTAGGCCCCGGTGCCGACCGCCACGAGCGGCAGTGTCGGGTGCACCGCCACGGAGTGCACGGGCCAGTGGGACTCCACGACCGCGTGGCAGCTCAGATCGTCCAGGCCGTAGACACCCACGCGATACGGCTGCCACCCGTACTGCGCGGTGCCGGCCCCCGACCACGCGAGGCGCCCCAGGTCCCCGCCCAGAACGGCGATCCCCCTCTCCGGGCTGACGGCGACGGCCGAGGGCACGCCGATCTCCGCGAAGGGATGGTCGCCGAGGACGCGGCGGGCGGTCGCGGGGTCGGGCACGGGAGATCCCCCATCCGGGTGCTGGAACGTGGAGTGCGGCCCCGTCGTCGCCGCGCGGAGCATCTCCGTTTCTACGTTGATCATATGATCATCGGATTCTCTTCCCGGGTGGCCTTGTCGGCCGGTGCGCTCTGCGTGGCGGGGCTGCTGGCGGTGACGCCCACGGCGATGGCCGACCCCGGCGGGGCGGAGCCCACTCCGCCGGGCGGCCCGAGGGCCGCGGCCCCGCACCCCTCGCTGCTGTACCGACCCGGCACCCAGGTCCGACCGCGTACCGGAGCGGCGCGCCTCCCGGAGCTCTCCGCGCTGTCCTGGCTGGTGGCCGACGCCCGGAGCGGAGAGGTGCTCGCCGCCCACAACGCCCACCGCAAGCTGCCTCCGGCCAGCACCCTGAAGACGCTGTTCGCCCTCACCGTGCTGCCCGGGCTGCCGGCGGGCGTCCGGCACACCGTCCGGGAGCGGGAGCTGCGGGGCATCGGTGCCGGCAGCAGCCTGGTCGGGGTCGCCGAGGGCCGCACGTACCGAATCTCCGACCTGTGGCGCGGTGTCTTCCTCAACTCGGGCAACGACGCCGTGCACGTCCTGGCGGAGCTCAACGGCGGCTGGCGGGTCACCGCCCAGCGGATGCAGGCCAAGGCCCGGTCCCTCGGCGCCCGCGACACCCACGTGGTGTCACCCGACGGCTACGACGCACCGGGCCAGGTGTCGTCGGCGTACGACCTGGCCGTGTTCGGCAGGGTGGGGCTGCGCAACCCCGACTTCGCCCGGTACTGCGCCACCGTCGAGGCCAGGTTCCCCGGCGGCGGCAACTGGTCGTACCCGATCCTCAACACCAACCGGTTGCTGAGCGGCGCCCAGGGGGTGAAGCCGTACCGGGGGCTGATCGGCATCAAGAACGGCTACACCTCCAAAGCGGGCAGCACACTCGTCGCGGCGGCCCGCCGGGACGGGCGCACCCTGGTCGTGACGGTGATGAACCCTCAGGAGGGCGGTGGGTCCGCCGTGTACGAGGAGGCCCGTTCGCTGCTCGACTGGGGCTTCAGGTCGGCCGGGAGGGTCGAGGCGGTGGGCTCGCTCGGCGCGCCGGGCACGTCCGTGGGGCCGGCCGTGACGACGCCTCCCGCGGTCGCGGCGGCGGTGCCGGAGGAGCACGGGTCCGTCTGGACGGAGGCGGGGATGATCGCGGGCGCAGCCGGTACAGGCGCGGCGGTCGTGGTGCTGGTGCTGCGGCTTCCGGTCCGCAGGCCCCGGCGGAGCTGACCCACCGGCAGCCACAGCAGCAGACCCAGGGTGATCCAGGCATAGGTGTTGCCGCCCAGGAACCCGTCCACGCCGGACGCGTCGTCGAACCACAGCCACACCACGCTCGTGCACAGCACGGCGTACAGGGCGCCCGCCACCCGCAGGCGCCCCGCGCGGACCAGCACGGCGAAGGAGGGCAGCAGCCACACGAGATGGTGCACCCAGGTGATCGGGCTGACGAGACAGGCGGCGAGACCGGTCAGGGCGAACGCCGCGGTCCAGTCCCCCGCCTCGACCGCCCGGCGGGCCCGCACCGCCCACACGCCGAGGACCAGCAGCACCGCCAGGGCCCACACCGCGCGGTCCGGTTCGCCGAGCCGGGCCAGGATCCCCTGCACCGACTGGTTCGAGACGTAACCGAGGCGTCCCACGCGGTTGGTGTCCCACAGCGCCTCGGTCCAGTAGAAGCGCGAGGCATCCGGGTCCACCCAGGCCGCGAGGGCCGTGGCGCCGACCGCCACGGCCGTGGCGACCGCCGCCGCGCGCCGGCGCCCGGCCACCAGCAGCAGGCCGATGAACAGTGCGGGCGTGAGTTTGGTCGCCGCCGCGAGCCCGATGCCGACGCCCGCCAGCCGTCCGCGCCCGGTGGCGAGCAGCGTCGCGTCGGTGAGGACGAGCGCCAGCAGCAGCAGATTGACCTGGCCGAAGCTGAGGGTGTCGCGGAGCGGTTCGAACAGGGCCAGCAGACAGGCGGTCAGCGCCCAGCCGAACCAGCCGTGACGCCGCCAGTACGGCCCGGCGAGCAGCCGCAGGATCACCGCCAGGGCCGCCAGATTGAGCAGCAGGGCCGCGGCGATCGCGGTGCGCAGACCCAGCAGCGCCATCGGCAGCATGGCGACCGCGGCGAACGGCGGGTAGGTGAAGCCGTACGTCGTGCCGGGCACCCGGTAGTCGTAGACGCGGCCGCCGTGGTGGACCCAGGAGTCGATGCTGCCGTAGTAGACGCGCAGGTCGAACCAGTCGCGCAGCAGCGGCACGGTCGCGGTGAAGACCGTCACCAGTGTGGCGAGGGCGAGCACCAGCAGCAGCCGGCCCCGGTCGGTGCGGGGCAGGGCCGGGGTCATGCCGCGCCTCCCAGCGCCGGGGCGAGTTGGGCCTGGTGGGCCTGCCACAGCACGACGACCGCGAGTGCGCCGCCGGAGACGGCCAGTACGAGTTGCCCCGTGTCCGCCGGGCCGCCGCTGGGCAGCACGCTCAGCGCGAGCACGCCGGTGACGGCCGCCGTGCGGTGGCGTACGGACGTGCTCGGCGCGGCGGCGGCGATGAGGAACAGGCCCCACAGGGCGTACCAGGGGCGGATCGCCGGCCCGAGCGCGGCCACCGCCGCCAGGGACAGGCCCAGCGCGTACACCGGGCTCAGGCGCAGCCGCAGCCAGATCAGCGCGATCGCGATCACGGCGGTCACGATGCCCAGCGCGTGCCAGGCGGGGACGGCCAGGGGCGCGAGATCGCTGCCGAGGTGCTCCAGCAGGGCCCGGGTGACACGGCCGAGGAGGGTGGTCAGGGCCCAGTTCTGGGGGGAGACGGGGGTGTTGAGGGCGCCGACCCAGCCGTATCCGGTGCCGGCCACGGCCGTCGCGGCGGCGGTGGTCCCCGCCGCCGCGGCGGTGGTCGTCACGAGGGCCTTCGCCGGGCTGCGGCCCGCGCGCACCTGGAGGGCGACGACGGCGGCGAGTCCGAGCACGGCGGGCGCCTTGACCAAGGCGGCGAGGGTGACGAGGACAGCGCCGAGGACCGGCCACCGGCCGAGCGCGGACACCAGTCCGACGCCGAGCATGACGGCGTCGTTGTGCGCGCCCGCGACCAGGTGCAGCAGGACGAGCGGGTTGAGGGCGCCCAGCCACAGCGCGGCGGACGGGTCGGCGCCGCTGTGCCGGGCGAGGCGGGGCAGCGCGGCCGCCATCAACGCCACGCCGGCGAGGGCGACGAGCCGCATCCCGAACAGTCCGGCGGGCAGTTCGCCGCGGGTCAGGCCCGACAGCGCCGCGGCGACGGCGAGGAACACCGGGCCGTACGGGGCACCGGTGTGCCGCCAGAGCGGGGCGACCTCGTCGGCGAGCGGACCGCCGAGCTGGGACGGTCCGTGCGCGTAGACATCGAGGTGCGCCTCGACCATCGCCCCCTGGGCGAGGTAGCTGTAGACGTCGCGGCTGAACAACGGCGGGGCGAGGAGCAGCGGGGCCGCCCAGGTGGCGAGGACGAGCAGCAGGGAACCGGGCGCCGGTGGTCGCGGCCCGCGGACCGGCCGGCCCAGCAGCAGCCAGGCCGCGATCAGCAGGACGACGCCGAAGTACACGCCGACCAGGCCGAGGGCTGCGCGGGCGGAGGCCGGGTGGAGCAGGTCCGCCACGGGCAGGGCGCCGGCCGTCTCACCGCCCAGGGCGAGGCAGGCGGTACCGGCCAGACCGAGTATCTGGCAGCGGCGGAGATCGACGGGGAAAGCCATGGCCAACACTCAGGCAGCGTGTCAACGGCGGATGGCCGGGAGGGGACGCGCCCGTCTCCGAAGGGCGGCCTGCTCGTGACCGGCCGGTGATCACGGGCCGACGCGTTTCCATCGGCGCGGCAGTCCTGCCGGCACCGGTGCACCGACGAACGGCGGCCGGCGCACCGGTTGGTCAGAACACCGACAGACCCGTCAGGGTCGTGAAGCGGTCGAGGGCCGCCACGCCCGCCACCGAGTTGCCCCGCTCGTCGAGGCCCGGGCTCCACACGCACAGGGTGCAGCGGCCGGGGACGACCGCGATGATCCCGCCGCCCACACCGCTCTTGCCGGGCAGGCCGACACGGTAGGCGAAGTCGCCCGCCGCGTCGTAGGTGCCGCAGGTCAGCATGATCGCGTTGATCTGCTTGGCCTGGCTGCGGGTGAGCAGACGGGTGCCGTCGGCGCGGATGCCGTGCCGGGCGAGGAAGCCCGTGGCGAGGGCGAGATCGGCGCAGGACGCGGCGATCGAGCACTGCCGGAAGTACTGCTCCAGGAGCGTCGGGACCGGATTGTCGATGTTGCCGTAGGAGGCCATGAAGTGGCCGAGCGCGGCGTTGCGGTCGCCGTGAGCGGTCTCGGACGCGGCGACCTCCTGGTCGAAGCCCAGGCCGGGGTTGCCGCTCTCCGCCCGCAGGAACGCCAGCAGTTCGCCCGAGGCGTCGCCGGTACGGGTGTGCAGCCGGTCGGTGACGACGAGGGCGCCCGCATTGATGAACGGGTTGCGCGGGATGCCGTTCTCGTACTCCAGCTGGACCAGGGAGTTGAAGGGGTTGCCGGAGGGCTCGCGGCCCACGTGCTCCCACAGGACGTCGCCCTCGCGGGCCAGGTCGAGCGCGAGGGTGAAGACCTTCGTGAGGGACTGGGCGGAGAACGGCTCCCGCCAGTCCCCCACCCCGTACACCGTGCCGTCCGGCTCGGCGACGGCCATGCCGAAGCTGCGCGGGTCGCGGGCGGCGAGCGCCGGGATGTAGTCGGCGGGCCGGCCGTGGCCCGGGGTCCGCTCGATCTCCTCGGCGATGCGCTCCAGGACCGGCTGGAAGGTCGACGACGACGTCATGATCACCATTCTCCCTCTGCCGGTCCCGGTGCGCTCCGGCAGGTCAGGCCGATGCCTGGCCGCTGCCTGCCAGGACCTCGGGACGCAGCAGGCCGGCGAGGGTCTCGGCGGGGAGCAGGCCCTTCTCCAGGACGAGTTCGGCCACGCCCCGGCCGGTGGCGAGGGCCTCCTTGGCGATGTCGGTGGCGGCCGTGTAGCCGATGTGCGGGTTGAGGGCGGTGACCAGGCCGATGGAGTTCTCGACGCTCGCGCGCAGTGCCTCGGTGTTGGCGGTGATGCCGGAGACGCAGCGCTCGGCCAGGGTCAGGCACGCGCTCCGCAGATGCGTGATGGACTCCGACAGGGAGTGCAGGATGATCGGCTCGAAGGCGTTGAGCTGGAGCTGTCCGGCCTCGGCGGCCATGGTGATGGTGACGTCGTTGCCGATGACCTCGAAGGCGACCTGGTTGACGACCTCGGGTATCACCGGATTGACCTTGCCGGGCATGATGGACGAACCGGCCTGCACGGGCGGCAGGTTGATCTCGCCGAGCCCGGCGCGCGGGCCGGAGGAGAGCAGCCGCAGGTCGTTGCAGCTCTTGGAGAGCTTGACCGCGATGCGCTTGAGCACGCCGGACATCTGCACGAAGGCGCCGCAGTCCTGGGTCGCCTCCACCAGGTTGGCCGCCGTCACCAGGGGCAGACCCGTGATGGCCGCGAGGTGGCGGCGGGCGGCCTCGGCGTATCCGGCGGGGGCGTTGAGGCCGGTGCCGATCGCGGTCGCGCCGAGGTTGATCTCGTGGATCAGCTGGACGGCCTCGGCGAGCCGGGCCCGGTCCTCGTCCAGCATGACGGCGTATGCGGAGAACTCCTGGCCCAGGGTCATGGGCACCGCGTCCTGCAACTGGGTGCGGCCCATCTTGAGCACGTCGCGGAACTCTACGGCCTTGTGGGCGAACGTGTCCTGCAGGACGGACATCGCGTCGAGCAGCCCACGCACCGCGAACACCGTCGCGATCTTGACGGCGGTCGGGTAGACGTCGTTGGTGGACTGGCCGAGGTTGACGTCCTCGTTGGGGTGCAGGAACCCGTACTCGCCCTTGGCGTGGCCCAGCAGTTCCAGGGCCCGGTTCGCCACGACCTCGTTGGCGTTCATGTTGGTGGAGGTGCCGGCGCCGCCCTGGACGACGTCCACGACGAACTGGTCGTGCAGCTTGCCGTCGCGGATCTCCCGGCAGGCCTCGACGACGGCCGCGGCCTTCTTCGGGTCCAGCAGGCCGAGTTCCTCGTTGGCGAGGGCGGCGGCCTCCTTGACGGCGGCGAGGGCGTCGATCAGGTGCGGGTAGGCGGAGATGGTCATGCCCGTGATGGGGAAGTTCTCCGTGGCCCGCAGGGTGTGCACACCCCAGTACGCCTCGGCGGGAACGTCACGGTCACCGAGCAGATCGTGCTCGGAGCGGGTGGCGGCGGTCATGAGGGTGAGGGTCCTCTTCTCTGAGGTACAGGGTGGAAAGCGTCCCTGAAAGGGGCGCGGGGAAATGCGCGATCAGCCACAGGGGCGCCGCAGCCGCCGGACGGGAGAACCCGGCACGTCGTCAGGCGCGGGCCGCACCGGCAAGCGGCTCCAGCGAGCGAACGGGCCGCACCCGCCCGACCTCCCGCCCACCACCGAGCAGCGGCTCACCCGCGAACTCGGCGAGCGGCTCCGGGTCGACACCGGCCCGGGCCAACGCCGCAGCGGTCACCGGCACACGGGCCCGGTTCGCGCCGTCGGCGATCTTCACGGCGACGGCCCGCCCGTCCGGCAGCGCGGCGACCTGAACGCCCTCGAAGCCGTCCTTGGACAGCAGCCCCGGCACGGCCCGCATCAGCGCGGCGACGTCCCGCCCGGAGCCGGAGGCCATCTCCGCGTGCTCGCGCATGGCGTCGGCGACCCGGGCCTCGGGCGTGCCCGGCGCCGCGCCGGTGATGCGGGCGGTGGCGCGGGCGAGGCCGTGCAGGGAGATGGAGAACAGGGGCGCGCCGCAGCCGTCGACGGTGACCTGGGCGATGCGCTGCCCGGTGAGGTCCTCGACGATCTCGGCGATGGCCTGCTGGAGGGGGTGGCCGGGGTCGAGGTAGTTCTCCAGGGGCCAGCCGTTGAGGGTGCAGGTGTAGAGCATCGCCGCATGCTTGCCGGAGCAGTTCTGGGCGAGCCGTGAGGGCAGCCGTCCCTCACGCACCCAGGCGTCCCGGACGACCGGGTCGAACGGCATGTCAGGGACGTTGCGCAGGTGGTCCTCGGCGAGACCGGCGAGTTCCAGGATGCGCCTGGTGCCGGCGAGGTGGCGTTCCTCGCCGGAGTGGCTGGCCGCCGCCAGGGACAGCAGCTCACCGTCGAGCGGCAGCCCGGCCCGGGCCATGGCCACGGCCTGGACGGGCTTGATCGCCGAGCGCGGGTAGAAGGCGGCCTCGATGTCTCCGATCTGGAGCCGGACCTCTCCGTCGGCGTCCAGGACGACGACGGAGCCGTAGTGGATGCCTTCGACGATTCCGCCGCGGATGAGGTGGGCGACGGGGGCGTGGACGGGTTCACGGACAAGGGGTGCGTCCGCGAGTGAACTGCTGAACATCACTGCCTGCTTCTCATGGAGCGGCGCGTTCCTCACGCGTCGGCTCCGGTGGTGGACTTGCGCGCGATACGGCCGCGGATGCCGAACCATCCGGCGACCAGGGTTCCGACGATCAGTGGCAGGCACAGCACGGTGGTGCGTCCCGCGCCGCCGTCGGCGTACATGAGGACCAGGACGGAGGCGAGGAAGGCCAGCGTCACGATCTCGGTCCAGGGGGAGCCCGGGAGCCGGTAGCCCGGGCGGGTCAGCTCGCCCCTCTGGGTCTTCTGCCAGAAGAGGAGGTGACAGATCATGATCATGCCCCAGGTGGCGAGGATGCCGATCGCGGCGAAGTCCAGCACGATCTCGAACGCCTCGGCGGGGACGACGAAGTTGAGTCCGACGCCCAGCACGCAGATGCCGCTGGTGAGCAGGATGCCGCCGTAGGGGACCTGGCTACGGCTCATCACGGAGGTGAACCTGGGCGCTGATCCGGCCATGGCCATGGAGCGCAGGATGCGGCCGGTGGAGTAGAGGCCGGAGTTGAGGGAGGACATGGCGGCCGTGAGGACGACGAGGTTCATCACACCGCCCGCCGCCGGGACACCGATGTTGGACAGCACCGTCACGAAGGGGCTTTCGCCGGCGGTGTACTTGTTCCACGGCAGCAGCATCGACAGCAGCACGACCGAGCCGACGTAGAACACCCCGACGCGCCACATGATCGAGTTGATCGCCTTCGGCATGATCTTCTCGGGGTTCTCGGTCTCACCGGCGGCGACGCCGACCAGCTCGACGGAGGCGTAGGCGAAGACGACGCCCTGGATGATCAGCAGCATGGGCAGCAGGCCGTGCGGGAAGATGCCGCCGCTGTCGCCGATCAGGGACGGGCCCGGGGTGTGGCCGTCGACGGGGTGCTGGGTGACCAGCAGGAAGATGCCGATGCACATGAAGACGACCAGCGCGCCGACCTTGACGATCGCGAACCAGAACTCCAGCTCGCCGAAGATCTTCACCGAGATCAGGTTGACGGTGAGCACGACCGCCAGGGCGATCAGCGCGATCACCCACTGCGGTATGTCGGAGAACATGCCCCAGTAGTGGGTGTAGGTGGCGACGGCGGTGATGTCGGCGATGCCGGTGGTCGCCCAGTTGAGGAAGTACATCCAGCCGGCGGTGTAGGCGCCCTTCTCCCCCATGAACTCGCGGGCGTAGGAGACGAAGGCGCCGGAGGAGGGCCGGTACAGCACGAGCTCGCCGAGGGCGCGCACGACGAGGAAGGCGAAGAGGCCGCAGACCGCATAGGCGATGAAGAGGGAGGGGCCGGCGTCGGCGAGGCGGCCGCCCGCGCCGAGGAAGAGGCCGGTGCCGATGGCGCCGCCGATGGCGATCATGTTGACGTGCCGGGACTTCAGGGACTTGCTGTAGCCCTCGTCTCCGGCATCGACATGGACGGAACGTTTCTGCACTTCGTTGTGCAGGGACTGCTCGCTCACGCCTCGGGTCCGCCTTCCGTGGGGGTGTCCGTGCGCGATGAACGCACGATGTCGGTGAGGGTCGTCTCGACGCGGTCGAGGTGGTGGGCCATGGCCTCCACCGCGTCGTTCTCGGAACCGTCGATCAGCGCCTCGACGATCGCCCGGTGCTCTCGGTTGGACTGCTCGCGGCGGCCGCCCAATTCGTTGAGGAAGGCCGACTGGCGGGCCAGCGCGTCCCGGATCTCCTCGATGACCCGGCGGAAGACCGGGTTCTGGGCGGCCTCGGCCACGGCGAGATGGAACAGCGTGTCCATGGCGACCCACGCGGTGGTGTCCGTCTCCCGCTCCATCCGGTCCAGGAGGTGGGCCAGGTGGTCGAGGTTCTCCGGGGTGCGGCGCCGGGCCGCGTACCCGGCGACCGGGATCTCGACGTGGCGGCGCACCTCCAGCAGGTCGCTGGCCGCGTAGTCGCCGAAGGTGGGGTCCTCCACGGTGCTGGCGACGACGAAGGTGCCCTTGCCGGTCCTGGACACGGTCAGACCCATGGTCTGCAGCGCCCGCAGCGCCTCGCGCAGCACCGGCCGCGAGACCTCGAGGGTGCGGCACAGTTCCGCCTCGGAGGGGAGCTTGTCGCCGATGGCGTACTCGCCCCGTTCGATGGCGCCGCGCAGGTACGCCAGCACCGCTTCCATGGCACTGACGCGTCGCACAGGCTGTCCGGCTGTCCGGCTGTCTGACAGGTTCACGGGAGAGATACTCCGGCCGACGGAAGGCGGCTGTCAAGGGGGCGCCGCAAAGGGGCGCGGGCAACTGCGCGACGAGCCGCGATGGCGCCGCAGACGGACGACGGCGCCGCCCGGCAGACCACTCAACTGTGCAGGACCCCCGCCCCGAGCAGCACGAACAGCAGCCCGCCCACCACGATCCGGTAGATCACGAACGCGTTGAACGAGTGCTTGGCGACGAACTTCAGCAGCCAGGCGATGGAGGCGTACGCCACCACGAACGACACGACCGTGCCGACGGCGAGCGGCGCGGCGCCCACCCCCGTGCCCAGGGCGTCCTTGAGCTCGTAGAGGCCCGCTCCGGTCAGGGCGGGGATGCCGAGGAAGAAGGAGAGCCGGGTGGCGGCGACACGGTCCAGGTCGAGGAGGAGCGCGGTGGACATGGTGGCGCCGGAGCGGGAGAAGCCGGGGAAGAGCAGGGCGAGGATCTGGGAGCTGCCGACCAGCATCGCGTCCTTGAACGAGGTGTCGTCCTCGCCGCGCTTGTGCCGGCCCGTCCGGTCCGCCGCCCACATCACGCCGCTGCCGACGATCAGGGAGCCCGCGACCACCCACAGCGAGGCGAGCGGGCCCTGGATGAGCGGCTTGGCGGCGAGTCCGACGACGACGATCGGGATCGTCGCGCAGATCACCCACCAGGCGAACTTGTAGTCGTGGTGGTACCGCTC
Source organism: Streptomyces sp. WAC04114 (assembly GCF_019733245.1). Taxonomy (NCBI): domain Bacteria; kingdom Bacillati; phylum Actinomycetota; class Actinomycetes; order Kitasatosporales; family Streptomycetaceae; genus Streptomyces; species Streptomyces sp. WAC04114. The sequence goes on along the minus strand of NZ_JAIGQA010000041.1, from coordinate 33,472 downwards.
CTCGCGGTCGCGCAGGCCCCTCCCCCAGGCGGAGACGATCCGCACGATGTCCTTGAAGAAGTACACGAGCACCGCGGCGATCGCGCCGACCTGGATGACGGCCGAGAACCCGACCACGGCGTCGTCGTCGACGGGGATGCCCATCAGCCCCTCGACGATCTTCAGATGCCCGGTGGAGGAGACGGGCAGGAACTCGGTCACCCCCTCGACGGCTCCGAGGACGACGGCCTGACCGACGCTGATGACGCTCATGGTATCCAGTTCTGCTCGGGGGCGGGAGCGGAGGGGACCGTTCTTACTACACCCGGGCGAGAACGGATCTCATGAACGCGCCTCACAGCGCCTCACAGACGCGCCAGTGCCGCCCCCGCGAAGGCCGCGGCGATCCCGGCCACCACGGTGGCGCCGACGTTGAGGGCGGCCTGCAGGCGCGCCCCGGTCTCCGCCAGCCGCAGCGTCTCGTAGGAGAACGTCGAGTAGGTGGTCAGGGCCCCGCACAGGCCCGTGCCGAGCAGCAACTGGAGGTGGGTGGCGGCTCCGGTGAGCAGGCCGAGGATCAGGGAGCCGGTGACGTTCACCGTGAAGGTGCCCCAGGGGAAGACCGAGTCGTGCCGCGCCTGGACCGCCCGGTCGGTGAGGTAGCGCAGCGGGGCGCCGACCAGGGCGCCGCCGACGACCAGCAGCCAGTTCACGACGAGTTCTTACCCTTCGTGTCCGCCCCGCCGGGCGTGTCGTCCCGGCCGGCGTACCGGATGACCTCGCAGTCGTCGAGCGTCACCAGTCCTTCGCTGACCAGTTCGTCGAGTTGCGGCAGGAACGCGCGGACCCGTGGCTCGGTGTCGACGATCACCACGGCGATCGGCAGGTCCTCGCTCAGGGAGAGCAGCCGCGAGGTGTGGATCAGCGAGGAGGCACCGAAGCCCTCGATGCCGCGGAAGACACTGGCGCCCGCGAGTCCCGCCGCGTGGGCGCGGTGGACGATCTCCGAGTAGAGGGGCTTGTGGTGCCAGGTGTCGCGCTCGCCGACGAAAACGGTCAGGCGCAGGGCCCTGCCGGTCAGCCTCGTCATCGTCGCCTGCCTTTCAGGACGCGGCGGGCCGTCCCGGCCGCGAGCCACACCGCTGTGAGCGCCGCGAGCGGGGTCGCGGCGAGGTAGGCCAGCCCGGTGCCGGGACGGCCGCCGTCGATGAGTTTCTGGATGTCGACGGCGTACGTCGAGAAGGTGGTGAAGCCGCCGAGGACACCGGTGCCGAAGAAGGGCCGGACCAGGGGGTGGGCGGTCCGGATCTCGGTGATGACCACCATGAACACGCCGATCACGGCGCAGCCCAGGATGTTGATCCCGAGGGTCGTCCAGGGCAAACCGCCCGGGGGCGCCGGCCACCAGAGGGAGGCCGCGTACCGGGCGGTCGCGCCCAGTCCCCCACCGAGCGAGACGACCGCGACGACCGGCGCCTGGGCACGCCACGGGGGCCGGTGGGGGGCTGTCGCCGCAACGCGGAGGCTTTCGGGGGATGTCATGGGGTCGTCCGTCTCCTACTCGCCGGGGCCCGGGGTCGTACGGGCGCGTGCCGTCGCAAGTAGGGACCGTTGGCGGCGTCCTTGCCGCGGTTCGGGTACGGCGGGCCCCACCGCCGCGCCGCGACGCCCGTCGCGGCCGGAGTTCAGGTTAACCCCGAGGGCGGGGCGGGGTCACTCCGAGGCGGACGGTGCAGGTCACTTCGCCGCAGGCGCCTCGCAGACCGCCACGCCGCGTTCCCAGATGCTGCCGAGGATCAGGTGCCCGCCCGCTTCGCAGACGCTGGTGGGCATGCGGTAGCCGGAGCGGCGGCGGGCAAGGTGGTGCACGACACGGCCCTCGTCGTCGAAGGCCTGGACGGCGATCGTGCCGGTGGGCCGGAACGGGGCGCGCACGGCGACGCGCGCGGCGGCGGCCCGGACGCCGGGCGCGCTGCGGTGGAACCGGGCGAGGGCCGGGACACGGGGTCCGGCGAGCGCGACCCAGATCGGGCCGTCGGGCGCGCCGCGCCAGAGGTTGTCGGGCATGCCGGGGAGGTTCTCGGCGAACGGCTCGCTCCGCCCGGCCGTCGGCCCGGTGAGCGGGACGCGCAGCAGCCGGCAGGCACCGGTCTCGGCGACGACGAGGAAGGACTCGTCCGCGCCGACGACGAGGCCGTTGGCGAACTGCAGCCCGTCCAGCACCACTTCGGGTGCGTCGGCGCCGGGGGCGAGTCGCAGCAGGCGTCCCGTACCGGTGTGTTCGACGATGTCGCCGATCCACTGCTCCAGCGGGTAGCGGCGGCTGGACACGGTGAAGTAGACGCTGCCGTCGGAGAGGGATACGGCATTGCTGCAGAAGCGCAGCGGCTCCCCCGCCACCGAGTCGGCGAGGATCCGGACCGTGCCGTCGCCGGTGTCGACCCGCAGGAGTCCGCGCTCGGCGTCGCACACCAGCAGGTCGCCGTCCGGGAGGAGTTCGAGCCCGAGCGGCCTGCCGCCGGTCTCGGCGATCACCTCGGCGCGGGCCGCGACCGGGTCTCCGAGGGCGTCGAGTCGCAGGATGCGGCCGTCGGCGACGCCGGTGAGGACGCGGCCGCGCGGGTCGGCGACCACGTCCTCGGGGCCGGGGCCCACCGCGACGTAGTGGCGGGGTACGAGTGCCGTGGGACGGTCCATTGCGCGCGTGTCCTTCACCATCGGGGGCGATACCGGTGTACCGGGTCGCCTACCAGCCCTTCTCAAACATCCGGGCGACTTCGGCGATCCGCATGTCGTCGCGGTGGTAACGCACGCGCCCGGCGGACCTGCTGGTGCGCAGCATGCCGGTCGCCTCCAGCAGCCGCAGATGGCTGACGGCGACCGGGCGCGGCAGCGAGAACCGCTCGGCGACGGCGTCCGCGGTGACACCGTCCGCCGCGGGACCGGGTTCCTTCAGCCAGGCCAGGATGCGGAGCCGCGTCTCGTCCGTGGGTGTCCTCAGCATGTCGTGCCCCTGCCTCGCGGCTTCGCCCTCTCACCGCGTCTTCCCACTGTCTCGCAGCCGACGCCGCCGCGTCCGGGCTTCGGCATCGTTGACCGATACCGAACTTCCCTGCCGGGGAGGGGATTTCGGACAAATGAGCGACGAGGGGGGCGGGGCCGGGAAGCCGGGCGGTACCCCGGGGCTCGGACCCGCACTCCATGCACGGTCATTGAACCCTGTACCGGTGTTACCGTTCCCCTATGGCGTCGAAAACGGCTGGTGGGCAGCTCGAGGATCGGTGGCGGGACATCCTGTCGGCGCACGCCCGCACGATGTGCGAGATCGACCGGGCGCTGCATCCGCACGGTCTCGGCGCCTCCGACTTCGAGGTGCTGGACATGCTCGCGACCGCGGCGCCCGAGGAGGGTGAGCAGTGCCGGGTGCAGAACCTCGTGGGGCGGGTCCACCTGAGTCAGAGCGCGCTGTCGCGGCTGATCGCCCGGCTGGAGAAGGACGGGCTGGTGACGCGGTCCGTCTGCGCGGAGGACCGGCGGGGAGTGTGGGTCTCTCTGACGTCCAGGGGCCGTGATCTGCACGCCGAGGTGCTGCCGCTGCAGCGGGCAGCCCTGTCCCGGACGCTGGGCGGAGAGCCGCCCAGGCCCGGATCGGGTCGGTCACCCCGCTAGCGCGCCAGCAGGGTGCGCACTCCCTCCGAGGTCAGCGTCAGGCGGTGCTCGGAGCTGCCGTCGATGGTGAGCGACAGGTCGTCGGCCGGCCACTGTGCGGCGAGGGCGCCGAGCGGCACCAGGCGGTAGCGGGAAACGAACGGCAGCAGCCCGGCCATCTCCACCTCGGAGGTGAACACGGGCACCACGGGTTCGCCGCCCGGCTGCTCCAGCACCGGCAGCGCCACCGCCGAGGGATTGGCGGCGTCGGAGTCGTTGGCGTCGTCGGGCACGGGGATGAGCACGTCGCTGTTGGCGAGCGCGTCCAGAGCCGCCGTGTCCTCGGTGTTCTCGGCGAGGACGTCCAAAGCCCGCTGGGCGGGCGTGGGCGTGGGGTCGTTTGCGGGTGTCTCCATGGCAGATTCCCTGGTAGCGGCGGTCGTGCGGCCCGCCCGGGCATGATCCGCCCGGGTGCGGTCCTGCTCGCGTACCCGAACGGGAACGGGGCAACCCTGGTGGATCTTCGGGGTTGGTGGGAGCACGGGGGAGATCTTGTGGGGCCGGGGTGTCCCCCGGGCGTCCCGACCGCGCCACCGTCGTCGAGGCCGTGAACCGGCTGTCGGCCGAGGGGGCGGACGGCGTGATGGCGATCGCGCCACAGCCGTGGGTGGGCCGGGCCCTGGAGGAGACGACCGGTCCGGGCACTCCCCCGGTGGTGCTGGAGAGCCCGCTCGACGACAGCACTCCCCCTGGTCACCGGCGATTCCCGCACCGGTGCCCGCAAGGCCACCGAGCACCTCCTCGCCCTCGGCCACACGACCGTGTGGCACATCGCCGGCCCGGACGGCTGGACCTCCGCCGACCACCGGCTGACGAGCCGGCGGGCGACGCTCCGGGCCGCGGGCGCCGCCGTACCGGAGCCCCTCGTCGGGGACTGGAGCGCCGACTCCGGCTACGACCTGGGCCGCCGGCCGGCCCGGCCGCCCGGAGGTCACGGCGGTGTTCGCCTCCAACGACCAGATGGCCCTCGGCCTGCTGCCCGCCCTGCACGAGTCGGGGCGCTCCGTCCCCGGGGACGTCGGCGTCGTCGGCTACGACGACATCCCCGAGGCGGCGCACTTCCCGCCGCCCCTGACTACCGTCCGTACCAACTTCGCGGAGATCGGCACCCGTTCGCTGCGCCTCCTCCTGGACCGGATCGACGGCCCGCGCGAGCGGCCCCGCACCGACACGCTCGTGCCCGTGGATCTGGTGACGCGGGCCGGCAGCGGTCCCCCACCGGTGCGCCGAGGGGCGCTCGTCAGCTGCTTTCCCCGGCGGCCCGCTGCCAGGCCCCCTCCCTCAGCAGCCGCAGCCCGTTCAGGCCGACCAGGACCGTGGAGCCCTCGTGGCCTGCGACGCCCAGCGGCAGCGGCAGGTCACCGGCCAGGTCCCAGACGACCAGTCCGGCGATGAACACCCCGGCGATCACCAGGTTCTGCACGACCAGGCGGCGGGCGCGGCGGGACAGGGCGACGGTGGCGGGGACCGCGGCGAGTTCGTCGCGCACGATGACGGCGTCCGCGGTCTCCAGGGCCAGGTCGGAGCCGGCCCGGCCCATGGCGATCCCGGTGTGCGCGGCGGCCAGGGCGGGTGCGTCGTTGACGCCGTCCCCGACGACCAGCACCTTGCGGCCCGTGCTCTCCATCTCCCGGACGGCGTCCAGCTTGTCCTGCGGCAGCAGCCCGGCGCGCACGTCGTCGATGCCCGCCTCGGCGGCGAGGTGTGCGGCGGCCCGGGGGTTGTCGCCGGTGAGGAGCACCGGGGCGCTGCCGGTGAGCCGGGCGAGGGCGGCGACCGTGGCGGCGGCGTCCGGGCGCAGCCGGTCGGCGATGCCGAGCAGCCCGGCGGGGGTGCCGTCGACGACGACCAGGACGGCGGTGCGGCCGGACTCCTCCAGTTCCGCGACCGTGCGGTGGGACTCCTCCGGTTCCGCGACCGTACCGACTTCGGCGTCCGGTTCCGTGGCCGTGCCGTCGCGGGCGTCCAGCAGCCGGGCCGGTGCGCCCACCGCGACCGTACGGCCGCCGACGACGGCGGTGACTCCCACGCCCGGCGCGGACGTGAAGTCCCGCGCATCGGGCAGGTCGAGGCCGCGCTCGCGGGCCGCGTCCGCCACCGCCCGGGCCAGCGGGTGCTCACTGGGTCGCTCGGCTGCGGCCGCCAGCGTCAGCAACTCCTGCTCGTCCAGGCCGGATCCGGGCAGCGGCCGGACGTCGGTGACCCGCGGGCTCCCCTCGGTCAGGGTGCCGGTCTTGTCCAGGGCGACCGCGTCCGCCTGGCCGAGCCGCTCCATCACCACGGCCGACTTCACCAGCACGCCGTGCCGCCCGGCGTTGGCGATGGCCGACAGCAGGGGCGGCATGGTGGCCAGCACGACCGCGCAAGGGGAGGCGACGATCATGAACGTCATGGCGCGCAGCAGCGCGTCGGTGAGCTGCGCGCCGAAGGCCAGCGGCACCAGGAAGACGGCCAGCGTCGCGGCCACCATGCCCAGCGAGTAGCGCTGTTCGACCTTCTCGATGAACAGCTGCGTGGGCGCCTTGGTCTCGGACGCCTCCTGCACCATGCGGACGATGCGGGCGATCACCGAGTCGGAGGCGTCGCGCTCGACCCGGACGCGCAGCGCGCCGGTGCCGTTGAGGGTGCCCGCGAAGACCTCGTCGCCCCGCTCCTTCGGCACCGGCAGCGGCTCGCCGGTGATGGTCGCCTGGTCCACCTCGCTCGCCCCGTCCAGCACCCGGCCGTCGGCGCCGACGCGCTCCCCGGGGCGTACGAGGACGATGTCGCCGACCGTCAACTCCTCCACGGCGACGGCCTGTTCACCGCCGCCGGGGCTCAGGCGGGTGGCCGTGGCGGGGGCCAGGTCGAGCAGCCCCCGGACGGAGTCGGCGGTGCGGGCCGTGGCCAGGGCCTCCAGCGCGCCGGAGGTGGCGAAGATGACGATGAGCAGCGCGCCGTCCATGACCTGCCCGATCGCGGCGGCACCCAGCGCGGCGACGACCATCAGCAGGTCGACGTCGAGCGTGCGGTCCTTGAGCGCCTTGAGCCCCTCCCACCCCGGCTCCCAGCCGCCCGTGACGTACGACAAGGCGTACAGCGGCCCCCATGTCCATACCGGGGCGCCGGTCAGCTGCAAGGGCAGCGCGAGCAGGAAGAGGACGGTGGCCGCGGCGGCCCAGCGCGCCTCGGGGAGGGCGAGGACACGGGTGCGCCGCCGGGGCGGGGTCCCGGGACGCTCGGGCTGTTGCCGCTCGACCGGCCGAGGCGTGAGCGTGGAGGTCATGAGGGTCCTTCAGGCGGGGGCGCGTTCGCCCTCACCATACAGGAACACATGAAGACTCATTCATGCCTTCATGCGAGGCCTCGTCACCGCACGGGCACGGCCACGTACTGGTACTCCAGGAACTCGTCGATCCCGACCCGGCCGCCCTCGCGTCCGAGTCCGGACTGCTTGACTCCGCCGAACGGGGCCGCCGGGTTGGAGACGAGGCCGGTGTTGAGGCCGACCATGCCCACCTCCAGGCGTTCGCTGACGCGCAGGCCCCGGTCAAGACCCTGGGTGAAGACGTAGCCGACCAGCCCCCAGGGTGTGTCGTTGGCACGGCGCAGGACTTCGTCCTCGTCGTCGAAGGTGAGGATCGCGGCGACCGGGCCGAAGATCTCCGTGTCCATCAGACGGCTGCCGGGATCGACACCGGCCAGCACGGTCGGCGGATAGAAGTTGCCCGGCCCTTCCGGCCTCCGACCGCCCACGAGCACCTCGGCGCCGCGCTCCACCGCGTCCGCCACGAGCTCCTCCACCTTGGCGCGTCCGCCGGCGTCGATCAGCGGGCCGACGTCCACGCCGTCGCGGGTGCCGGGCCCCACCACGAGCGCACCCATCCGTTCGGCGAGCCGGCGCCCGAACGCGTCGGCCACCGACCGGTGCACGAAGAAGCGGTTGGCCGCCGTGCAGGCCTCGCCCATGTTGCGCATCTTGGCGACCATCGCCCCGTCCACGGCCACGTCCAGGTCGGCGTCATCGAAGACGATGAACGGCGCGTTGCCGCCCAGCTCCATCGAGGTGCGTACGACGGTGTCGGCGCACTGGGCCAGCAGGATGCGGCCCACGGCGGTGGAGCCGGTGAAGGACAGCTTGCGGATCCGGCCGCCCCTCAGCAGCGGCTCGCACACCTCGCCGGCGCGGGAGGTGGTGACGATGTTCAGCACCCCGTCCGGCAGACCCGCCTCCTTGAGGATCCCGGCCAGCGCGAGGCTGGACAGCGGGGTCTGCGGGGCCGGCTTGAGGATCATCGTGCAGCCCGCCGCGATGGCCGGGCCGATCTTGCGGGTGCCCATGGCCAGCGGGAAGTTCCAGGGCGTGATGAGCAGGCAGGGGCCGACCGGGCGACGGGAGAGCAGCATGCGGTTGCGGCCGTCGGGCAGCAGGCCGCAGCCGCCGTCGATCCGCACGGCCTCCTCGGAGAACCAGCGGAAGAACTCCGCCGCGTAGGCCACTTCTCCCCGGGCCTCGGCGAGCGGCTTGCCCATCTCGGAGGTCATCAGATGGGCCAGCTCGTCGGTGCGCTCCAGGATGATCTCGTGCGCGCGGCGCAGGATCTCACTGCGTGCCCGGGGCGCGGTGCGGGCCCAGTCCGCCTGGGCCTGAACGGCCGCCTCCTCCGCGAGCCGGGCGTCCTTCGGGCCGGCGTCGGCGACGTGACAGAGGATCTCGCCCGTGGCGGGATCGTCGACGGGCATGGTGGCACCGTCCGCGGCATCCACCCAGGAGCCGCCGATGAACAGCTGGGTCAGTACCTCGGTCATGGCGTCTCTCCTGGTTGATCGGCGGCGGGGTCGAGAAGTTCGGCCATGAGATCCGCCGGGTCGCGGGGCGCGGTGGTCATCGGTCTCCGGCTCCCGACGTGCCGGCCTCGACGGCGTTCGTCCAGGCCCGCAGCCCCTCGTCGACGCCCGTCTCGTCGATCACGAGCGCCGGAATCATGCGGACGACCTGGTTCCAGGCGCCGCACAGCAGCAGGAGCAGGCCCTCGTCGACGGCGGCGCGCTGGACGCGGGCGGCGGTCTCCGGGTCGGGGCCGCCGTCCTCGGTGACGAACTCGGTGGCGAGCATGAGGCCGAGGCCGCGGACGTCGCCGATGCCCGGGGTCCGGTCGGCGACGGCTTCCAGGCCCTGGCGGAGCCGCTTGCCCATCGCCTCGGCGTTCTCGACGAGCTTCTCGTCGCGTACGACGTCCAGCGTCGCGCAGGCGGCGGCGCACGCCACGGCGTTGGCACCGTACGTGCCGCCCTGCGAGCCGGGCCACGCCTTCGTCATCAGTTCCTTGGAGGCGGCGATGCCGGAGAGGGGGAAGCCGCTGGCCAAACCCTTGGCGGTGACGAGGATGTCGGGGCTGACGCCGAAGTGGTCGTGGCCCCAGAAGCGGCCGGTGCGGCCGACACCCGTCTGCACCTCGTCGAGGATCAGGAGGAATCCGTGCCGGTCCGCCCGCTCGCGCAGGCCTTCCAGGAAGGCGCGGTTCGCGGGGACGTAGCCGCCCTCGCCGAGGACCGGCTCGACGATGATCGCTGCCGTGTCGGCGGGCGAGGAGATCGTCTGGAGGGTGTAGTCGAGCTCCTTCAGCGCGAAGCGGGTCGCGGTCTCCTCGTCCCAGCCGTAGCGGTAGGCGGTCGGGAAGGGGGTGACGACCACGCCGCTCATCAGCGGGGAGAACCCGGACCGGAAGCGGATGCCGGAGGTCGTCATGGAGGCGGCGGCGACCGTACGGCCGTGGAAGCCGCCGTGGCAGACGAGGACGTTCGGCCGACCGGTCGCCTGGCGGGCCAGCCGCAGCGCCGACTCGACGGCCTCGCTGCCGGAGTTGGTGAAGAACAGGCTGTCCAGGCCCGCCGGCAGCACCTCGCCCAGCTTGTCGACGAGGCGGCGCAGCGGCTGGTGCATCACGGTCGTGTACTGGCCGTGGATCAGCGTGCCCACCTGCTCCTGCGCCGCCGCCACGACCTTGGGGTGGCAGTGCCCGGTGCTGGTGACGCCGATGCCGGCGGTGAAGTCGAGGTAGCGGCGGCCGTCCTCACCGTAGAGGTGGACGCCCTCGCCCCGGGCCGCCACGACGGGCGTGGCCTGGCGAAGGTGCGGCGACAGTGCGGTCATGGTGTCTCCCGGCCGTACGACGAGGTGGGTTGCTCGGCTCAGCTCCGGTGTCCGAGCATCGGGGCCGCGGCGGCCGCCGACAACGCGTGATCTGTCCGGCCGGAACCCGTTGTTCGGACGGTGTGTCAACCGCCGGACCCCTCAGGCACCCTCCGTCCCACCCGTGGGCAGCTCTTGCGCAGGTCAGCCCCGCTTGTCAGAGTGACCGGGCACGCAGGGAGGCACCGTGAACCAGCACCCGCCGACGGCCGGCGGTGACACCGCCCCGGCCGGTCGCGCACCCACCGTCGCCGACGTTCTGGCCCTGCCGGTTCTGGCCGCGGGGCAGCCCCAAGTCGTCACGGGGCTGGCCCAGTTGGACCGGCCGGTGCGCTGGGTGCACATCACCGAGCTGACGGACCCGGCCTCCTTCCTCAAGGGCGGGGAGCTGGTCCTGACCACCGGCATGCCGCTGCCCGAGGACGCCTCGGGTGTCCGCCGGTACGTCGACGAACTCACCGAGGTGGGAGCGGCCGCGCTGGTCATCGAACTGGTACGGCGCTTTCACCGGCCGCCCGACGCCCTCGTGCAGGCCTGCCGGGCCCGGGGCCTCCCCCTGGTCACCCTCGCCCGGGACGTCAACTTCCTGGAGGTCACCCAGGTCGTGCACGCGCTGATCCTCGGCACCCAGGCCGACGCGATGCGGCGGACGCAGCGCATCCACGAGGCGTTCACGGCTCTGACGTTGCGCGGGGCGGGGCCGCAGGACGTGGTGCGCGCGGCGGCGGAGATGAGCGGCCGGACGGTCGTGCTGGAGAACCTGGTGCACCAGGCGCTGATCTGTGAACCGTCGGGGAGCACCGTGGAGGAGGCGCTCGGGGACTGGGAGCGGCGCTCCCGGGCGGCCGGGCCCGGCGACCGCACCGAGGTGGGCGGCCCGGAGGGGTGGCTCACCGCTCCCGTCTCCTACCAGGGGGAACGCTGGGGGCGTCTGGCGATGCTGCCGGCCGACGGGCCGGCCTTCGGCCCCGAGCACATCACCGTCCTGGAGCGGACGGCGATGGCCCTGACCGTGGCCCGGCTCATCCACTCCACGCCGTGGGAGCACACGGCCCACCGCACCGTCCTGCGGGAGCTGGCGGAGCAGCGCCACCACTCCGCCGAGGACGTCCGCGCCCGCTGCGCCGCGCTGGGCCTGCCCACGGAGGCCGGTGTCTTCCTGGCGATCCTCGTGGATCCCGGACCCGGCGGGGAGGATGCGGAACCGGAGGCCCGGCTGCACCGGGAGCTGAGGTCGGCCGGCGTCCCGGCCCTGGTCGGCGAGCTCTCCCCCGGCCGCCTCGGCGTCCTGCTCGCCCTGCGCCCCGACCGGCCCTGGCGGCCCGTGGCCGAACGGCTGAGCCGCATCGCGCTGGCCCTGGCCCCGGAGGCGATCATCGGCGTCGGCTCGGAGGTGGCGGACCTCGCCGACACCGCACGTTCCTTCCGGGAGGCGGCCCGGGTCATAGAGGCCACCCCGCCCGGCCAGGCCCTGCCAGCGGACCGTTCCTTCCACGAGCTGCCGGACATCGACCTGCGCCGGCTGCTGTACGCGCTGCGCGAGGACCTCCGGATCCAGGACTTCACGGAACGGCGGCTGAGCAGGCTCGTCGACCACGACACCCGGCACGGCACCGACCTGCTGGCGACCCTGGGCCACTACCTCGACGCCGCCGGCAACAAGACGACGGCGGCCCGGCGCGGCGGCCTGTCCAGGGAGACCATGTACCAGCGCCTGCGCACCATCGAGCGGCTCCTCGACACCGACCTCGAATCCGGCGAGCGCCGCACCGAACTCCACGTGGCGCTCACGGCGTTGCGGGTGCTGCGCGGCGCCCAGGGGCGGTGAGAGGCGGGGCTCAGGTGTCGAAGTCCACCGTCAGCTCCTCGGACACCGGGAACGACTGGCAGGTGAGGACGTAGCCGGCGTCGACCTCGGACGGTTCGAGGGCGAAGTTGCGGCGCATGTCGGCCTTGCCGTCGGTGACCAGGGCGCGGCAGGTGCCGCAGACACCGCCCTTGCAGGCGAAGGGCAGGTCGGGACGGGTCTGCTGGGCGCCTTCGAGGATGCTCCGTTCGCGGGGCAGGGCCGAGGTGGTGGAGCGGCCGTCGAGGGTGACGGTGACCTGGCTGACCGGGCCGGTGGGGCCGGTCTCGGCGTGGTGGACCTCGCGGACGGGCTCGTCGTCGGCGTAGAAGAGCTCCTGGTGGACCCGGTCGGCGGGTACGCCGAGGCCGGTGAGGACCTCCTGGGCGGCGCGGACCATGCCGTGCGGGCCGCACAGCCACCAGTGGTCGGCGGAGTCCACGTCGACCAGGGCGTCGACGAGGGCGGAGAGCCGCTCGGCGTCGAGACGGCCGGAGAGCACCTCGGCCTCGCGGGGCTCGCGGGACAGGACGTGGGCGAGCTGGAACCGCGTCGGGTAGAGGTCCTTCAGGTCGGCCAGTTCGTCGGCGAACATCACCGTGCCGGTACGGCGGTTGCCGTAGAGGAGGGTGACGCGCGAGCGGGAGTCGGCGGCCAGGACGGACTCGGCGATGGAGACCATGGGGGTGATGCCGGAGCCGGCGGCGATCAGGACATGGTGGCCGTGGGTGGTCAGGTCGGGGGTGAAGGCGCCGGTGGGCGCCATCACCTCGACGGTGTCGCCGGGGCGTACGTCCCGCACCAGCCAGGAGGAGAACAGGCCGCCCGGCACCACCCGCACGCCGATGCGCGGTGCCGTGCCGGCGGGGGCGCAGATCGAGTAGGAGCGGCGCTCGTCCCGGCCGTCGATGTCGCGGCGCAGGGTGAGGGACTGGCCGGGCGCGAAGGCGAACTCCTCGGCCAGCTCGGCCGGGATGTCGAAGCTGACGGCTGCGGCGTCCTCGCACAGCGGTTGCACGGCGGCGACCCGCAGGGGGTGGAAGACCGGACGTCGGCGGGCACGCGCGCGTGCCGCCGGGGCGGGGGCCGGCTCCATCAGGTCCTCCATCAGATCTCCTTGACGTACTCGAACGGCTCGCGGCAGGCGAGGCAGCGCCACAGGGACTTGCAGGACGTGGCGCCGAAGCGGGAGGTCTCCTCGGTGTCGGGGTGACCGCAGCGGGGGCAGGGCACGGAGCGGCGGGTCGGTGACAGCACGAGCGGGACCGGGCCGGCCGCGTGCGCGGGCGCGGTGCCGGGCGGGGCGATGCCGTGCTCGGCGAGCTTGCGCCGGCCGTCCGCCGTGATCCAGTCGCTGCTCCAGGGCGGGTCGAGGACCGTGCGGATCTCCACGCGCTCGTACCCGGCCTCGCGCAGCCGGGCGGCCACGCCGGCGCGCATCTCCGCCATCGCCGGGCAGCCCGAGTAGGTCGGGGTGAGACTCGCGACCACCGTCCCGTCCGGGGCCAGGGACACGTCGCGCAGGACTCCGAGGTCGGCCAGGGTGAGCATGGGCAGTTCGGGGTCGGGCACCTGCTCGGCGATGCGCCGGGCCCGTCGCTCGTCCAGGAGTGCCGTCACCATGTCGCCTCCGGGTGGGCGCGGGCGATCCCCTGCAACTCGGCCAGCAGCGGGGCGAGATGTTCGGTGTGCTCCCCGGTGCGGCCCGAGCCGGGCAGCGGCCGGTAGACGGGCATGGGCAGCCCGGCGGCCTCGGTGACCTGGCGCAGCACGGTGACGACCTCGTCCCGGACGTCGTACGCCGTGAACAGCTCGCCCAGGTAGGGCGCGACCTGCTCCTGTGCCCTGCGCATCCGGCGGTGCGACTCCTCGGTGCCGTCGCCGAGGCGCACGGCCCACTCGGCCGCGTACTGGCGGTGGTAGGCCAGCTCCTTCACGCCCTTGGCGGCGATGGCCGCGAGTACCGGGTCGCGGTGGTCGGTGAGCCGCTCGAAGTGCGCGAGGCGCCAGCAGGCGAACACCAGCAGCCGCACGATCGAGAACGCGAAGTCTCCGCCCGGCAGTTCGGCGAGGCGTACGTTGCGGAAGTCGCCGGCGTCGCGGAAGTAGGCGAAGGCGTCCTCGTCGCGGCCGGTGCCGTCGGCCTGGCCCGCGCGGGAGTAGAGCAGGCGGGCCTGGCCGAGCAGGTCGAGCCCGATGTTGGCCAGCGCGACCTCCTCCTCGAGCTCGGGGGCGCGGGTGGTCCACTCGGCGAGCCGCTGGGCGGAGACCAGGGCGTCGTCGGCCAGGGTGACGCAGAGGGCGGCCAGTTCACCGGCGTCCACGTCGTCGGGCACGGCGGTGTCGACGCCGTGCAGGGGGTCCTCGAAGCCGGTGCCGTAGGCCCAGCGGGTGTCGTCTTCGTGTCCCTCGGCGAGGGTCATGTAGACGTGGTCGTCGCTCATGCCCTCTCCTTCAGATGTGCGGGACGTCTTCGGGGATGTCGTAGAAGGTCGGGTGCCGGTAGACCTTGTCGGCGCTGGGCTCGAAGAACGGGTCCTTCTCGTCGCGGGTGGAGGCCGCGATGTGCTCCGAGCGCACGACCCAGATCGAGACGCCCTCGTTGCGCCGGGTGTACAGGTCGCGGGCGTGGGTGAGCGCCATGCGGTCGTCGGCGGCGTGCAGCGAGCCCACGTGGACGTGGTTCAGGCCGCGCTTGCCGCGTACGAACACCTCGTACAGCGGCCAGTCCTGCTTGTCGGCGGTCATGCCACCGCTCCCTTCCGCTCGCGGGACGCCTGCTTGGCGGCGTGGGCGGTGGCCGCCTCGCGCACCCAGGTGCCCTCTTCGTGGGCCGTGCGGCGTCGTTCCATCCGCTGGTCGTTGCACGGGCCGTCGCCCTTGATGACCCGCATCAGCTCGTCCCAGTCGGGCGTGCCGAAGTCGTGGTGGCCCCGCTCCTCGTTCCAGCGCAGCTCCGGGTCGGGCAGCGTCACGCCGAGCTTCCCGGCCTGGGGCACGGTCATGTCGACGAAGCGCTGGCGCAGTTCGTCGTTGCTGTGCCGCTTGATCTTCCAGGCCATGGACTGCGCGGAGTTGGGCGAGGCGTCGTCGGGCGGGCCGAACATCATCAGCGACGGCCACCACCAGCGGTTCACGGCGTCCTGCACCATCTCGCGCTGCTCCGGGGTGCCGCGCATCATCGTCATCAGCAGCTCGAAGCCCTGCCGCTGGTGGAACGACTCCTCCTTGCAGATCCGCACCATCGCGCGCGCGTACGGCCCGTAGGAGGAACGGCACAGCGGCACCTGGTTGCAGATCGCGGCGCCGTCCACGAACCAGCCGATCACACCGACGTCCGCGAAGCTCAGCGTCGGGTAATTGAAGATCGACGAGTACTTCTGGCGGCCCTCGATCAGCCGCTCGGTGAGGTCCGCGCGGTCGGCGCCCAGCGTCTCCGCCGCCGAGTACAGGTACAGCCCGTGCCCGGCTTCGTCCTGGACCTTGGCGAAGAGGATGGCCTTGCGGCGCAGCGACGGCGCGCGGGTGATCCACTCGCCCTCCGGCTGCATGCCGATGATCTCCGAGTGCGCGTGCTGCGCGATCTGCCGGATCAGTGTCTTCCGGTAGCCCTCCGGCATCCAGTCGCGCGGCTCGATCCGCTGGTCCCGCGCGATCGTCGCGTCGAAGTGCTGCTGGAGATCCGGCTCGGCGCCGTCCGTCCCCGCGGGGCTGGAGCGTGTCGTTTCCATCCGTCCCCCTTCCCAACCGACCATTCGTTCGGTCCATCGTAGGACACGTCGGCGCGCCTTGGTAAGACCCCTCGGCCAAGTCCTGGACCCTTGACGGGCGTCGGAGCGGCTGGATTACATGACACCGCCAGCTAACCGAATGTTCGGTCGGTTCATGAGGTGGTGCGAGAAGTGACCCATACCGCTGACGCGACGCCGCCCGCGGAGGCGATGTTCGCCGCGGACGAGGCCTCCCGCGGGCTCGGGATAGAGCTGCGGGAGCAGGGCGAGGGGACCGCCACGCTGCGGATGACCGTGACCCCGGCGATGGTGAACGGCCATGGGATCGTCCACGGCGGCTATGTCTTCCTGCTCGCCGACAGCGCCTTCGCCTGCGCCTGCAACAGCCGTGGCCCGGTGACCGTCGCGGCGGGCGCGGACATCACCTTCGTGGCTCCCGCGTACGAGGGCGACGAACTGGTCGCCCGGGCCGAGGAGCGCACCCGCTACGGGCGCAGCGGCCTCTACGACGTGACGGTCCGGCGGGGCGACGAGGTGATCGCGGAGTTCCGGGGCCGCAGCCGGAGCATCAGGAGCACGAGGCCGGAGGAGTCCTAGATGACCAGCGAGACGACGGCCTCCGGGGCCACGGCGCCCGGGGGACAGCGGCGCGGCGAGCCCCTCCCCCACGACCTGCTCGACGACACCGAGCGCCTGACGCGCGAGCAGCTGCGGGAGCTCCAGCTCGACCGCCTGCGCCGCAGCCTGCGGCATGCCTACGAGAACGTGGAGACGTACCGGAAGAAGTTCGACGCGGCCGGGGTCTCCCCCGACGACTGCCGCTCGCTGGAGGACCTCGCCCGGTTCCCCTTCACCACGAAGGCCGACCTCAGGGACACCTACCCCTTCGGCATGTTCGCCGTCCCCGTGGACCGGGTGCGGCGCGTGCACGCCTCCAGCGGCACCACCGGCCGCCCCACGGTGGTCGGCTACACGGAGAACGACCTGTCGATGTGGGCCGACCTCGTCGCCCGCTCGATCCGCGCCGCCGGCGGGCGCCCGGGCCACAAGGTGCACATCTCCTACGGGTACGGGCTGTTCACCGGCGGTCTCGGCGCGCACTACGGCGCGGAGCGCGCCGGCTGTCTGGTGATCCCGGCCTCCGGGGGCATGACCGCGCGCCAGGTGCAGATCATCCAGGACTTCCGGCCCGAGATCATCATGGTCACCCCGTCCTACATGCTCACCCTGCTCGACGATTTCGAGCGCCAGGGCCTGGACCCACGTGCGAGCAGTCTGCGCGTGGGCATCTTCGGTGCCGAGCCGTGGACGGAGGAGATGCGCCGCGAGATCGAGGAGCGGATGGACATCCACGCCGTCGACATATACGGCCTGTCCGAGGTGATCGGGCCGGGTGTCGCCCAGGAGTGCGTGGAGACCAAGGACGGACTGCACGTGTGGGAGGACCACTTCTACCCCGAGGTCGTCGACCCGATCACGGGTGAGGTGCTGCCCGAGGGCGAGGAGGGCGAGCTGGTCTTCACGTCCCTGACCAAGGAGGCCCTGCCGGTCGTCCGCTACCGCACCCGCGATCTGACCCGGCTGCTGCCCGGCACGGCCCGGCCCGCGTTCCGCCGTATCGAGAAGATCACCGGCCGCTGCGACGACATGATCATCCTGCGCGGGGTGAACGTCTTCCCCAGCCAGATCGAGGAGATCGTGCTGCGCACGCCCGGCGTCGCCCCGCACTTCCAGATCCAGCTGACCCGGCGCGGCCGCATGGACCACATGACCGTCCGCGTCGAGACCCGCCCCGGCACCGGCCCCGCGCAGCGCGACGCGGCGGCCGGGACGATCGCCAAGGCCGTCAAGGACGGCATCGGCATCACCGCCGAGGTGACGATCGTCGAACCGGAGGCCCTGGAGCGGTCCGTCGGCAAGCTCAAGCGGGTCAAGGACCTGCGCGAGGAGTAGGCGCGGCGATCAGGAGCAGCACCGTACCCCGGAGACCGGTGCCGGGGCGGGCACCGCGTGCGCCTCGTACGGGACCGGCTTGCGGATCAGCAGCAGCGCCGCGTCGTCGTGCAGGCTGCCACCCACATGGGCCAGCAGTTCGTCGTGCAGGGCGTCGAGCGTGCGGGCCGGCTCGTGGGTCACGTGACGCTCCAGCCCTTCGGCCAGCGGGTAGAAGGCCCGGCCGTGATCGCGGGCCTCGGTGACACCGTCGGTGTACAGGAGGAGCTGGTCGCCCTCGGCGAACGGGAGTTCCTGGAGGCCGGGCGTCTGACCCGCGAGGGCGCGCAGCCCGAGGGGCGGGGACGGCAGATCGGGCTCGACCGGCGTCACGTCCCCCGAGGCCCGCACCAGCAGCGGCGGCGTGTGCCCGCAGTTCACGACCTCCAGACGCCCTCCCGGCGGGTATCCGGCGACGACGGCGGTGACGAAGTCGTCGTGACCGAGGTTGCGGGCCAGGCTCCGCTCGATCCTGTCGACCACGGCGAGGAGGTCGGGTTCGTCGTGGGCGGCCTCGCGGAAGACACCGAGCACGAGCGCCGCGGTCCCGACGGCCGGCAGCCCCTTGCCCCGCACGTCGCCGACGATCAGCCGCACCCCGTGCGGGGTGGATATCAGCGCGTACAGATCACCGCCGATCCGGGCCTCCGCCGCCGCGGCGCTGTAGCGGACGGCCGCCTGGAACGGCCCGACGGTCGACGGCACCGGCCTGAGCAGCGCGTGCTGGGCGGTCTCCGCGACCGAGCGGACGGCGGCGAGCACCCGTTCCCGTCGCTCCCTCAGGCCGCTGGCCAGGCCGCTCGCGAGGGTGACGGCGACCAGGGCCGACAGCACGGCGATCAGTTCCCGGCCCGGTACACCGTCCCGGATCCCGAGTGTCACGCCGAGCGCCGCGGCGAGGAGGCCGACGCAGAGGACGCCGCGCGGCCCGTTGGTCGTGGCGGCCAGGGCGGGGCCGGCCACCAGCAGGGGCAGCCAGATCATCCCGGCTCCGCCGACGAGGTCGGCGGACACGACGAGGGCGACGACCAGGACGGGCAGGACGGGTGTTCCGGCGGCCAGCTGTGCGACGGCCCGTCTGCGGACCGAAGCCCCGGCACCGGCCACTCGATTCCTGAACGGCCGTACCGGCCGGTGGTGGACGCCATGGTTGCGGTCTTGGCTCATGTCGGTGTCCGCAGTCCTCACCTGTGCGCGGGGCACGTCCCGGAAATGTCTGACTTATCCAGAAAACGGGGTGAGCGCGGTCACCGGCAAGAAGCGGATTTTCAGATAGTGAGCGAGAGGGTCCGGGTCACGCGGCTCGCGGTCGGCAGCAGCCGCTCGCTGATCTCCGGGAGCCGGGAGAGCCGGTTCGACGGCAGCGAGACACCGAGGGAGCCGAGGGTGTCCCCGCTGTAGACCGGGACGGCGACGCAGACCGTGCCGAGGGCGTACTCCTCGAGGTCCGTGATGGCCGGGGCCAGGGGTGAGGTCTCCAGCCGCTGGAGGAGTACCGGGAGGCTGGTGATCGTCCGCGGGGTGAGATCGGCGAGGTGGTGGCGGGAGAGGTAGTCCTGGCGGGCCTCTTCGTCCAGCTCCCGCAGGACGGACTTGCCCAGTGCGGTGGCGTGCCCCGCGTCCTCGAAGCCCACCCAGAGATCGACGCGGGGGGTTCCGGGACCGTCGACGATCTCGGCGACCCGGATCTCTCCGTCCTCGTAGAAGGTGAGGTAGGCGGCCGTCGCCAGTTCGTCGCGCAGCGCGGCGAGAGTGGGCCGGACACGGCTGAGCAGCGCCTGCGCACGCCCCGTGGACTGCAGGGTCTGGAGCTTGTCGCCGAGGACGAAGCCGCCGTCGTCGAGTTTCCGCACGTACCCGTCGTGCACGAGTGTGCGCAGCAGGTGGTAGGCGGTGGCCAGGGGCAGGTTCGTCTCGCGCGCCAGCTGCTTGGCCGGCGCGCCGTTCTCGTGCGCGCTCACCGCCTCCAGCAGCCGCATGGCCCGCTGCACGGAGTTGATGAGCGTAGGGCCGTCTCGCGCACCCATAGGAACAGCGTGCGCCAGTCGCCCGGCCCGGGCAAGGGGAGACTGCACACCGGCGGTGCGACCGGGGGGGGATCGGGCGCGGCCGGCAGGCGCCACGGGCACGGCGGGCCGTTGGTGGGCGTTGGTGTGCCGCGCGGTGAGCTCTTGGCGAGCGCCCCGAGGTGGAGGGGCTGCGCGCGGGACACGCCCCTCGGCGAGCGCGCGGCGGTCGCCCCGGCATGGTCTCGGCACGTATGCGAGTGGCCTTTGAGAGCGCCCCCACGGAGTGGGGCTCCATCGCAGCCGACCAGCTGGAGAAGTCCTCCACCGACGGCGCCTACGCCCGGCAGGCCGACGCCGTCACCTCCTCCGTGCTCCGAGGCCAATGCCGCGAACGACACCGTCATCTCCCGCGCCACCGGCCCGCCCACCTGACCCTCACCCGGGTCGAGGCAGCCGGCCGGGCCCCGCAGGCGCCTCCTGCTCCCGGCGGAAGTACGGATGGACGCAGCCCCGGTGAGCCCGGTACTCCGGCGGGGCGGGCGCGTATCCGTTCCGCCGGAAGCGGATGAGCACGGCGAAACGCCGCCGTGGTCCTTCACCGCCCTCCCCCGACGGGCGACCATGCGATGTCATGGACATCTTGCTCGTCGCCAGCGCGTTCAACAGCCTGTCCCAGCGTGTGTTCGCCGAACTGTCGGACGAGGGGCACCACGTGGAGGTCGTGCTCGCCTCGCACGGCCCCGACGCCGTCCGGGCCGCCGTACGCGAGGTGGGCCCGGAGCTGATCATCGCCCCGATGCTCAAGTCGGCCCTGCCGGAGGACGTGTGGCGCGAGCACACCTGTCTGATCGTGCATCCGGGGCCACCCGGGGACCGGGGCCCGTCGTCGCTGGACTGGGCGATCGCCGAGGAGGCGTCCGAGTGGGGCGTGACGGTGCTTCAGGCCGAGGCGGCCATGGACGCGGGGGACGTGTGGGCAGACGGCACCTTCACGGTGCCACCGACGGGCAAGAGCGACATGTACCGCAACGAGGTGGCGGACGCCGCCACGGCCGCCGTGCTGCTGGCCGTGCGGCGCTATGCCGAGGGGTCCTACAAGCCGCGCCCGCAGAGCGAACCCGGGGCCCACGTCCTGTGGCGGGACTACTTCCGCCAGGAACAGCGCCGGATCGACTGGGAGAACGACAACACGGCGACGGTGCTGCGCAAGCTGCGCGGAGCCGACTCGCAGCCCGGCGTCCGGGACGAGATCTGCGGCCGCGAGGTGTTCCTGCACGGCGGGCACCCCGAGGACCGGCTGCGCGGGGAGCCCGGGGAACTGCTCGCGACCCGGGCCGGCGCACTCTGCCGGGCCACCCGGGACGGCGCGGTGTGGATCCCGGAGCTGCGCCCCCGCAAGAGCTCCGGTGACCCCGCGCCGTTCCGCCGCCCGGCGGCCTCGGTGCTCGCCGGCTTCCCGGCCCCGCCCGGCAGCGGTCCGGGCATGCCGGGGGCGTACGACCGCCCGTACTGGCTGCCCGAGATCGCCGCCCCGCTCGAACTGCCCCCGGACCGCACCACCTGGACCGACATCCGCTACCGGCAGAGCGGTCCCATCGGCTTCCTGAGCTTCTCCTTCCCGAGCGGGGCGATGAGCACCATCCACTGCCGCCGGCTGCTCGCCGCCTGGCGGTACGCCCTCACCCGCCCCACCTCGGTGCTGGTGCTCGGCGGCGCCCGCGACTTCTTCTCCAACGGCATCCACCTCAACGTCATCGAGGCGGCGGACGACCCGGCGGGCGAGTCCTGGTCCAACCTGAACGCCATGGACGACCTGGTCGAGGCGGTGCTGCGCACCACTGACCGGCTGGTGGTGTCGGCCCTGGGCGGCAACGCGGCGGCCGGCGGCGTCATGCTCGCCCTGGCCGCCGACGAGGTCTGGTGCCGCACGGGCAGCGTCCTCAACCCGCACTACCGGAACATGGGCCTGTACGGGTCGGAGTACTGGACGTACTCGCTGCCCCGCCGGGTGGGCGCCGAGACGGCCGAGCGGCTGACGGAAGAGGCGTTGCCGGTGAGCGCCGCGAAGGCCGAGCGCATCGGGCTGGTGGACCGTCTGGTGCCGGTCACGGCCCAGGAGTTCGCCCCCGAGGTCGAGCGCCTGGCCGCCGCGCTGGCCGCCGACCCGGACCTTCGGCAGCGCATCACCGCCAAGGCCACGGCCCGTCACGCGGACGAGCTTGCGCGGCCCCTCGCCGAGTACCGGCGGGCCGAACTCGCCCGGATGCGGGCCACATTCTTCGACCCTGAGGCTCCTTACCACGCACTGCGGTCCGCCTTCGTCCGCAAGCTCCCGAACGGCTCCGCCCGGCCGCTGGTCACCGGGGAGGCGCGATGAGCGCGCGGCTGCTCGTGGCGGGGGTCGGCAACATCTTCCTCGCCGACGACGCCTTCGGCCCCGAGGTGATCCGCGCCCTGGACCGGGACCCGTTGCCGCCGGAGGTGCGGGTGCGGGACTTCGGCATCCGCGGCATGGACCTCGCGTACGAGCTGCTCGGCGGCTACGACACGGCCGTCCTGGTCGACGCCGCCGTGCGGGGGCACGAGCCGGGCACGCTGTCGCTGATCGAGCCGGAGCTGCCCGACGGCTCCACGGCGGGCGCCCCGCCCGAGGCGCACGGCATGGACCCGGCGAAGGTCCTCGCTCTGGCCGCCCACCTGGGCGACGAGCCGCTCCCCCGCGTCCTGGTGCTGGCCTGCGAGCCCGAGCTGCGGGCACCGGCCGACGAGGACATCGCCCCGGGCATCAGCGCGACGGTGCGCGAGGCGGTCGGGCGGGCCGTCGCGGCACTGCACACCCTGGTGCCGGTGCTGCTCGCCGACCCGGCGGCCACGCCCCCGTTGAGCCGCCCGGACGAATCCGCCACCCTGTCCCCGGCCGGGCTGCCGGGCACGGTGGGCGGCGGCGCGGAGGATCGGTAGCGGAACGATTTCCCTACCGACCCGCGAGGAGCGGCGCCCATGTGCGATTCCGTGGACGAGGTCACCCAGGCCGTCCTGGCGAAGAACGACGGTCTGGCCGCGGACCTGCGTGAGGAGCTGGCCCGGCGCGGCGTGTGCGTGGTCAACCTGCTGTCCAGCCCGGGCAGCGGCAAGACGGAACTGCTCGGGCGGGTGCTGGCCAGAGCGGTGGAGCGGAGCCTTCCGGTGGCCGCGCTCACCGCGGACCTCGCGACCGAGAACGACGCCGACCGGCTGGCCCGGTCGGGAGCACCGGTGAAGCAGCTGCTGACGGACGGGCTGTGCCATCTGGAGGCGAGGCAGCTGCGCGGGCACGTGGAGAACTGGCTGCCCGCGGGCACGTCGCTGCTGTTCGTGGAGAACGTGGGCAATCTCGTCTGCCCCGCCTCGTACGACCTCGGCGAGAGCCTGCGCATCGTGCTCATGGCGGTGACGGAGGGCGAGGACAAGCCGCTGAAGTACCCCACGGCCTTCGGGTCCGCCCATCTGGTGGTGCTGACCAAGACCGATCTGGCCGGGCCGGCCGGGTTCGACGAGACGGCCTTCGAGACGAACGTCCAGCGGGTCAACCCGGGGGTGGAGGTGGTGCGGTCCTGTGCCCGCACCGGCGCCGGCGTCGACGTTCTGCTGGAGCGTGTGCTGGCCGTCCGGGACGGGGCCCCCGTCCACCGGCCGCCCCTGGCGCCCCGCCCGCACACCCACAGCCACACCCACACCCACACGGAGACGCACGAGGGCGCCGAAGCCGGCCTCGTCCCGTGACGGCGCCCGCCACCGGGGCGGTGCGCCGGCGCGTCACCGTGCGCGGCACCGTGCAGGGCGTGGGCTTCCGCCCGTTCGTGCACCGCCTCGCCACCGACCTGGCGCTCTCGGGCTTCGTGAGCAACACGGCGAACGGTGTCCTCATCGAGGTGGAGGGCCCGCCGGACGGCGTCGCCGACTTCTGCGACCGGCTCGCCGAAGAGCCTCCGCCGCTGGCCACCGTCACCGGCGTCGGCTTCGAGGACCTGCCCGCCACCGGCGCCGACAGCACCTTCGGCATCCGCTCCACCGACCGCTCCCCCGGCAGCACCCTCCTCCCGCCCGACACGGCGACCTGCCCGGACTGCCTGCGGGAGCTGCGCGACCCGGCCGACCGCCGGCACCGGCACCCGTTCGTCACCTGCACCCACTGCGGCCCCCGCTTCACCATCGCCACGGGCATGCCGTACGACCGGGCGGTCACGACCATGGCCGGCTTCCCGATGTGCGCCACGTGCGCCCGGGAGTACGGCGATCCCCTCGACCGCCGCTTCCACGCCCAGCCCGTGGCCTGCCCCGAGTGCGGCCCCCGGCTGCGGCTGGTGCCGGCGGACGGGAGCGGGGTCCGTCCGGCCCGGGACGCCGAAGCCCTGGCGTCGGCACGGGCGTTGCTGGCCGCCGGGCGGATCGTCGCCGTCAAAGGCCTCGGGGGCTATCACCTGGCCTGTGACGCCACCGACGCCCGGGCCGTCGACACCCTGCGCACCCGCAAGGCACGCGGCGGCAAGCCGTTCGCGGTGATGTGCGCGGACGTCGACGACGTACGGCGGATCGCCGAGCTCCCCGCGTCCGGGCGGGCCGCCCTCACCGGCTCCCGGCGCCCCATCGTGCTGCTGCGCCGGCGCGGGGAGGCGAGCGGGCTGGCACCCGGCGTCTGCCCCGGCAGCCCGCACCTCGGCGTGCTGCTGCCCTACACGCCCGTGCACACCCTGCTGTTCGGCCTGCCCGGTGATCCGCCCGGCCCGCGGGTGCTGGTCATGACGAGCGGCAACCGCTCCGGGGAGCCGATCGTCACGGACGACGACGAGGCGCTGACCCGGCTCGCCGGGCTGGCCGACGCCTGGCTCGCCCACGACCGGCCCATCGCCTCGCCCTGCGACGACTCCCTGCTGCGGGTGCGGTCCGACGGCACCCAGCAGGTGCTGCGCCGGTCCCGGGGATATGTGCCCCGGCCGCTGCGGCTGCCGGTCCCGGTGCGGCCCGCTCTCGCCGTGGGCGGCGACCTGAAGAACGCCCTGTGTCTTGGCGCGGGCGACCAGGCCTGGTTCGGCCCGCACATCGGCGACATGGGCGATCTGACGACGTTGGAGGCGGCCCGGCGGGCGGACGCGCACCTGCGGGGTCTGACCGGCGTGCGTCCCGAGGTGGTCGCCGCCGACCGGCACCCCGGGTACCACTCGACGCGGTGGGCCGCCCGACTGGCCGGGCACGCCCCGGTGCCGGTCCAGCACCACCACGCGCACATCGCCTCCGCGATGGCCGAGCACGGCATGGACGGCACCACCCCCGTGATCGGCGTCGCCTTCGACGGCACGGGCTACGGCGACGACGGCACCGTCTGGGGCGGCGAGATCCTCCTCGCCGACTACACCGGCTACCGGCGCTACGCCCGCCTCTCCCCCGCCCCGCTGCCCGGCGGCGACGCGGGCGTCGCCAACCCGTGCCGTCTGGCCCTGGCCCGGCTGTGGGCGGCGGGACTGCCGTGGGACGCGGACCTGCCGTGCGTGACCGCCTGCGCGCCGCGGGAACTGGAGGTACTCCAGCGGCAGTTGACCGGCGGAGTCGCCTGTGTGCCGACCTCCAGCATGGGCCGGCTCTTCGACGCCGTGTCGTCGCTCGTCGGCGTGTGCCATCGCGCGGGGTACGAGGCACAGGCCGCGCTGGAGCTGGAGGCGGCGGCCGCGGCCGCGTGGGGCGCCGACCGGTCCGCGTACGCCTTCGCCGAGGGGTTCGACCCGGCGCCCGTGCTGAGTGCGCTGGTCGCCGATCTGCGACGCGGCACCCCCGTCGCCGTGCTCGCGGCCCGCTTCCACCGTGCCGTCGCGCGGACGGTGGCGGAGATCTGCCGGCGCGCGCGCCAGGACACCGGACTGGCCACCGTCGCGCTCAGCGGCGGGGTGTTCGCCAACGCGCTGCTGGAGGAGGAGTGCGCGCGGCTGCTGGCAGAGGACGGCTTCGCGGTGCTGCGGCACGGCGAGGTCCCGCCGAACGACGGCGGGCTGGCCCTCGGCCAGCTGGTGGTCGCGGCGCACCTACGACAGAAGGAGTGACCCATGTGTTTGGCAGTGCCCGGCAAGGTCGTCGCCATCGACGACAGCGCCGAACCGCTCACCGGGCTGATCGACTTCGGCGGCGTGCAGAAGAAGGCGTGCCTGGAGTACGTGTCCGACGTGAAGGTGGGTGAGTACGTCATCGTGCACGTCGGCTTCGCGCTCCAGCGCCTGGACGAGGAGTCGGCCCTGGCCTCCCTGAAGCTGTTCGAGGAACTGGGGCTGCTGGAGGAGGAGTTCGGGGACGCCTGGGAGCAGGCGGCCAAGGAGGCGGGCGACACCCTCGCGGCGGAGCGTGCGGCGGCGGAGCCCCAGGACAGCGGGAGCGAGGCCCGGTGAAGTACATCGACGAGTTCAACGACCCCCAGCTGGCGCGGCGGCTGCTGGACGAGATCCGTGCCACCGCCACCCGGCCCTGGGCCCTGATGGAGGTGTGCGGCGGGCAGACCCACTCGATCATCCGGCACGGCATCGACCAACTGCTTCCCGAGCAGGTCGAGTTGATCCACGGGCCCGGCTGTCCGGTCTGTGTCACGCCGCTGGAGGTCATCGACAAGGCGCTGGAGATCGCGGCGCGGCCCGGGGTGATCTTCTGCTCCTTCGGCGACATGCTCCGGGTGCCGGGCACCGACCGCGACCTGTTCCGGGTCAAGGGCGAGGGCGGCGACGTACGGGTGGTGTACTCGCCGCTCGACGCCCTGGAGCTGGCCCGCCGCAACCCGGACCGGGAGGTGGTGTTCTTCGCGATCGGCTTCGAGACCACCGCCCCGGCCAACGCGATGGCCGTGCACCAGGCGCGCAGGCTGGGCCTGTCCAACTTCAGTCTGCTGGTGTCGCATGTGCGGGTTCCCCCGGCCGTCGAGGCGATCATGACGGCGCCCGAGTGCCGGGTGCAGGGCTTCCTGGCCGCCGGCCACGTGTGCAGCGTGATGGGGATGGCCGAGTACCCGGAGCTGGCCGAGCGGTTCCGCGTGCCGATGGTGGTGACGGGCTTCGAGCCGCTGGACATCCTGGAGGGCATCCGCCGGGCGGTCCGCCAGCTGGAGCGCGGTGAGCACCGGGTGGAGAACGCCTACCGGCGTGCCGTGCGCGAGGAGGGCAACCCGGCCGCGGTGCGCATGATCGAGGAGGTCTTCGAGGTCACCGACCGGTCCTGGCGGGGCATCGGACGGATCCCGGCCAGCGGCTGGCGGCTGACCGACGCCTTCCGCGCCTACGACGCGGAGCACCGCTTCGACGTGAGCGGGATCCGTACCGAGGAGCCCGCGGAGTGCCGGGCCGGTGAGGTGCTCCAGGGCCTGATCAAGCCGACCGAGTGTGCCGCCTTCGGCACCACCTGCACGCCGCGCACCCCGCTGGGCGCCACCATGGTCTCCAGCGAGGGCGCCTGCGCGGCCTACTACCTCTACCGCCGGATGAACGCCCCGGCGCCGCAGGCCGGCGGGACCGCGCAGCAGGAGGTGACCCCCGTTGCCTGAGCGACTCGCCGATGTGGTGGACCCGGCCAACTGGACCTGCCCCGCCCCGCTGCGCGACCAGGGGGTGGTGGTCATGGGGCACGGCGGCGGGGGCGCGCTGTCGGCGGAGCTGATGGAGCAGATCTTCACCCCTGCCTACGGCAACGCCACGCTGGCCGGCCTCGCCGACTCCGCCGTCCTCGAACTGGGGGGCGCGCGGCTGGCGTTCTCCACCGACTCCTACGTGGTCCGGCCGCTGTTCTTCCCCGGCGGCTGCCTCGGCGACCTCGCGGTCAACGGCACGGTCAACGACCTCGCGATGAGCGGCGCGCGCCCCGCCTACCTCTCGGCCGCCTTCGTCCTGGAGGAGGGCGTGGAGCTGACGGTCGTCGAACGGATCGCCCGTGCGATGGGGTCGGCAGCCGAGGCCGCCGGGGTCACGATCGCCACGGGTGACACCAAGGTGGTGGAGTCCGGGCACGGCGACGGGGTGTACGTCACGACCGCCGGGGTGGGGCTCGTGCCCGGCGGGGTGGACATCCGGCCCCAGCGTGCCCGGCCCGGGGACGCGGTCGTCGTCAGCGGCCCGATCGGACTGCACGGCGTGGCCGTCATGAGCATGCGGGAAGGGCTGGAGTTCGGGGTGGAGGTCGCCAGCGACACCGCGCCGCTGGCGGATCTGGTGGCGGCGATGCTGGCCGTCACTCCGGACATCCATGTGCTGCGCGACCCCACCCGGGGTGGCCTGGGCGCGTCGCTGAACGAGATCGCCCGCGCCTCCGGGACCGGTGTCCGGCTTCAGGAGCGGGCGATCCCGGTGCCGGACGCGGTGGCGAACGCCTGCGGATTCCTCGGACTCGATCCGCTGTACGTCGCCAACGAGGGGCGGCTGGTCGCCTTCGTGCCGCCGGCTCAGGCGGAGGAGGTGCTGGCGGCGATGCGGGCCCATCCGCAGGGTGCCGGGGCGACGCGGATCGGCGAGTGCGTCGCCGAGCATCCGGGGATGGTGGTGGTCGCCACCGGGCTCGGCGGTACGCGGGTGGTGGATCTGCCGCTCGGGGAGCAGCTGCCGCGCATCTGCTGACCACCGGACAGGACAAGCCGTCCACCGGACAGGACGAAGGGCCCCGCCGACGGATCGACGGGGCCCTTCGCCCGTTGTCTACGCCGGTACCGGCTCGATCTCGGCGATCTCCAGCTCACGGCCGCTGCGCAGGTCGCTGGAGGGCTGGTCGCAGCGCGGGCACCAGAAGAACGGGGGCATGCCCACCGGGAACTCCTCGGCGCACGGGCCGCACCAGGCCTGCGCGGGGATCTGCTCGACGACGAGGTCCGCCCCCGCGAGGGCGGTGCCGTCGCGGGCCACCTCGAAGGCGAAACCGAGGGCGTCGGGGACCACGCCCGCCAGCTCGCCGACCCGGACGGTCACCTTCGAGACGGCGTCCGTCCCGTCCGCCCGGGCCAGCTCGTCGGCCCGCTCGATGATCGCGGTCGCGATCGACAGTTCGTGCACGGCCGGCTCACGGGTAGCGGTGGCCGGCGCGGAATCCGCCGGACATCCGCCAGATCCGCATCTCGCGCCTCAGGCTGGGCCACTCCCAGGCGAGCAGGGCCAGGACCACACCGCCCGCCAGGACGGCCTCGGTCTTCAGCACCTGCTGCCCGCTCATCCCGCCCCGCCTGCGCGCGACGGGGCTGCGACGTGTTCGTTTCATTGCGGCGACTCCCTGCTCGTCCTCATCACGGTGTTCATCCCGGCGGGATGTTCGGCATGGTCTCCGCGAGGACGTCATGCCGCTTCCAGTGGATGCCGGTGGAGCGGCGCGCGTCGGCGGTGCCGTCCTCGTGGTGGCCCTTCTGCCGCTCGCGCGGGCCCTTGTTGCCCTGGTGCATGCCGGCGACGTGCCGGGGCGTGTCGGGCTTCGCCTGGGGCCGGCCCACTCTGATGTTGCCCATGGGGTGCTCTCCTTCCTCGCCTCCGACCTGCGGAGTGCGTGGCTATGGCCGCTCGGTGAGGTCCTGGAAGAACTGCTCGACGGCCGGCCAGATCCGGCCGCCGCCGGACATGCCGCGCCACTCCCGGCGTACGACGGCGATCATCCGGTAGCAGTCGTCGATCGGCACGATCCAGTGTTCGTCGAGGCCGTGGACGGTGTTCACCAGGAGCGCCTCCACGTCGGGTTCCACGGTTGCGAGCGGTGGACACGTCCCGGTCAGCTGCTGCCAGGCTGCCGTGTCCACCTCCCACCGCATGGCTCCCGCCGGGCTCGGGCCCTCGGCGGTGACGGTGCCGTCCGCCCGGGGCACGAAGAAGACCAGGCCGACGGGGACGCCCAGGACGGCCGTGTCGACCTTGGGCAGCCGGAGCCGGCGGCGGGGCACGAGCCGGTACTGGCCGTCCCCCGCCGCCGCGTCGGCGAACAGCACCGAGCAGGGGCCACAGACGCAGCGCACCTCCTCCTGGCCGGTGTCGTACAGGTGGGCGTGCTCGTCGGCGACCGGCGCGGCGCACAGGTCGCACACCTCCCGCTCGGCCGCCGCCGTGCGGTCGGCCGAGGAGCGGATGAGGCGGGCCAGGGCCCCGTCGGTGGTCACGGTGCGCTCCGGTGCGTCAGCGTGGCCAGCGGGACGAAGGCGGGGGCCGTCTCGGTCAGGGGCTCCACCGCCGTCAGCTCCGGCGCCGCGGCGAGCACCGCGGCGCGGACCGCGTCGGTGACCTCGTCACCTCCGCCGCCGCAGCCGGACCCGCATCCGCCGCCGCCCGTGGTCAGACGCACCCGGGCGACCTGCCCCTCCACCCCGGCCCACTCCACGTCGCCGCCGCGTTCCTGCACGGCGGGCCGCAGCCGTTCGACCGCGCGGGCCGCCCGGCGTTCGGCGGGCTCGGGGTGGATGTCGTGCAGCACCAGCAGGTGTCCCAGGAGCTCGTCCTCGGCCAGGCGTTCGGCCAGCTGCTCGTCCGCGCGGTCCAGGACGCGGGCCAGGGCCTCGCCGTAGACCTCGGTCAGCAGGGCCACCGCCTCGGTCGCGGTGCGGGTGGTGGGGCCGGGCGCGGACTCGAGGCTGTCCAGCGCCCGGTCGAGCCGGGCGAGCCGGGCCTCGACGTCCGGGTCCGCCAGCCGTGCCGTGGCGGTCTCAGCCATGGTTCGCCCCGTACGTCGGCGAGTGCAGGGTGGTCAGCGTCTTGCCCTTGCCGACGTACATGTGCACACCGCACGGCAGGCAGGGGTCGAAGCTGCGGACCGTGCGCATGATGTCGACGCCCTTGAAGTCGTCCGGCCCGTTCTCCTCGAAGATGGGCTGTCCCTGGACGGCGTCCTCGTACGGGCCCGGGGTGCCGTACATGTCGCGGGGGCTGGCGTTCCACGGGGTGGGCGGGTACGGGTGGTAGTTGGCGATCTTCTTGTCCTTGATCACCAGGTGGTGGGAGAGGACGCCGCGCACGGCCTCGTGGAAGCCGCAGCCGATCGCCTCGTCGGGCACCTCGTAGTTCTCGAACACCTTGGTCTCGCCCGCGCGCACGAGCCCCATGGCCTCCTCCAGGAACTGGAGGGCCATCGCGGCCGCGTAGGCGACGAAATACGGCCTCGCGCGGTCGCGTTCGATGGTGTTGCTCCACTTCGGGATGCGCCACTCCATGGTCGTCTCCGGGAGCGACTCGCCCTTCGGCAGGGAGATGCGCACGCTGTGCCCGGTGGACTTGACGTACGGGGTGTCGACGAGGCCGCTCAGCGCGGTCGACCACAGTCGGGCGAGCGGGCCGCCGCCGGTGTCGAGGGCGAGGTGGTCGCCGGTGCGCTGGTCGAACCAGCGGGGGCTCATCACCCAGCTGTACTTGTCGTCGAAATCGCGCTTCTGCGGCACCGGGACGGTGGTCTGGTTCCACGGGTGCCGCATGTCGACGGGGTTGCCGAGCGGGTCGTGGGTGACGAACGGCTGCTCGTTGACCCAGTCCTCGTAGTAGGAGCTGCCCAGCAGGATGCGCAGGCCGAGGTTGATGTCGACGAGGTTGTTGGTGACGAGTTCGCCGTCGACGATGACGCCCGGGGTGACGTACATCTGCTTGCCCCAGGTGTTCATCGTCTCGTACCGGTAGTCGACGGTCCTGGGGTCCTGGAAGGCGCCCCAGCAGCCCAGCAGGGTGCGGCGACGGCCGACCTCCTCGTAGCCGGGCAGCGCCTCGTAGAAGAAGTCGAAGACGTCGTCGTTCATGGCGACGGCCTTCTTCACGAAGTCGATGACCCGCATGAGCCGGCTGAGGTAGTCGGTGAA
Source organism: Streptomyces sp. WAC04114 (assembly GCF_019733245.1). Classification (NCBI taxonomy): domain Bacteria; kingdom Bacillati; phylum Actinomycetota; class Actinomycetes; order Kitasatosporales; family Streptomycetaceae; genus Streptomyces; species Streptomyces sp. WAC04114. The sequence goes on along the minus strand of NZ_JAIGQA010000041.1, from coordinate 2,235 downwards.
GACGGTCGGCTGCGGCATCGTGCCGACACCGCCCGGGTAGAGCGTCGACGGGTGGACGTGCCGCCCTTCCATCAGGCAGAACATCTCGCGGGTGATGCGGCTGACCTTCAGGGCCTCCTTGTAGACCTCGCCCTCGAAGGGGTTGAAGGCCCGCATGATCTCGGCGATGGTGCGGTAGCCGTGGATCTCGCCGCGGGGTGCGTCGGTGCGCTCGGCGCGGGACAGGAGGCTGGGGTTGGTGGACTTGACCATCGCCTCGCAGAAGTCCACGAAGACCAGGTTGTCCTGGAAGATCGTGTGGTCGAAGATGTACTCCGCCGCTTCGCCGAGGTTGACGATGTAGTCGGCCAGCGGGGGCGGCTTGACGCCGTAGGCCATCTGCTGGGCGTAGTCGGAGCAGGTGGTGTGGTTGTCGCCGCAGATGCCGCAGATCCGGGACGTGATGAAGCCCGCGTCGCGCGGGTCCTTGCCCTTCATGAACACCGAGTAGCCGCGGAACAGCGACGAGGTGCTGTGGCATTCGACGACTTCCCGGTTGGCGAAGTCGATCTTCGTGTAGATGCCCAGGTTGCCGATGATCCGGGTGATCGGATCCCAGGACATGTCCACGAGCTGTGGCGGCTTGCGGTCCGTGGGACGGGCCTCGGTGGTGGTCATCTGCGGTACTGCCCCTCGCTGTCGGTGGTGTGGGGGTGGGGGGTGTGCCCGGTGGGCTTCATCAGGCGCGCCAGTGCGGGTCGTAACCGCTGGTCAGCTTGCGCTTGTTGTGGCGCCACCTGGGCTCGTGGTTGACCAGCTCGTTGGTCATGCCGCGCAGTCGGCGGACGACGGCCCCGTACGGCTTGATGACCAAGGACGACAGGGTGCTGCCCGGGGGCTCGTCCATGAACGGCATGAACGCGTCGGGGAAGCCGGGCATCGTGCAGCCGATGCAGATGCCGCCCACGTTGGGGCAGCCGCCGATGCCGGCCATCCAGCCGCGCTTGGGCACGTTGCAGTTGACGACCGGACCCCAGCAGCCCGTCTTGACCAGGCACTTGGGCGAGTTGTAGTCCTTGGCGAAGCCGCCCTGCTCGTAGTACGAGCCGCGGTCGCAGCCCTCGTGGACGGTCTTCCCGAACAGCCACTGCGGGCGCAGCATGTGGTCCAGCGGCGGCGGGGGCGCGGAGCCGGCCGCGTGGTAGAGGACCCAGACCAGGGTCTCCATGAAGTTCTCGGGCTGGATCGGGCAGCCGGGGACGTTGACGACCGGCAGGCCGGCTTGGGAGGTGTAGTCCCAGCCCAGGTAGTCGGCCAGGCCCATGCAGCCCGTCGGGTTGCCGGACATGGCGTGGATGCCGCCGAAGGTGGCGCAGGTGCCGGCGGCGACGACCGCCCAGGCCTTGGGGGCCAGTTGGTCGATCCACCAGTTGAGGGTCTGCGGCTCGCCGGTCTCCGGGTCGTTGCCGAAGGACGTCCAGTAGCCGTCGCCCTCGATGATGTTCTGGTTGGGGATCGAGCCCTCGATGACGAGGATGAACGGGCCCAGTTCGTCGCGTACGGCCGCCCGGTAGGGCGCGAGGAAGTCCTCGCCGCCCAGGCTGGGCGAGAGCACCTTGTTGACCAGGTTGACCTTGGGCAGGCCCGGGATCAGCCCGAGCACCAGGTCCTCGATGGAGGGCTGGTCGGCGGCGGTGAGCGAGACGGTGTCACCGTCGCAGCTCATGCCCTCGGAGATCCACAGGATGGTGATCTCGTCTATCCCCTGCCGGTCCTCGGACCGTTCGGGTTCCTTGCTGACTTCGGTGGTGCTGCTGTGGGTGGTCATGTCACTCGGCCTCCGCTGCGGGGGTCTCGGAGTCGGTCGTGTGCCGCGTCGGAGCTGCGGCGGGAGCCGGTGCCGACGGCTCGTCCGGTCCGGCGGGCTCGAGGGGTTCGAGCTCGTCGGGCCGGAAGTAGTGGAAGCGGCCGTACCAGTTGTTCAGTTCGGCGGCCGGGTCGTCGTCGAGGGTGACGGCGAGGTGCACGCTGCCGTCCACGTCGTGGAACACGGCGGCGACCTCGGCGGTCCGCCCGGCCAGGAACATGTCCTGGGCGTCGGCCCCGCGTCCCCGGGGGCGCAGCCGCACGCGGCTGCCACCGCCGAGCGGGACGCCGTCGACGAGCACGGTGTCGGTGGTCGGGGAGAGACCGTCATCGGCACCCTCCTGCCACCAGGCGGGGCGGTCGGCGGATGCCGCGGGGGTGGCCCATGGC
>NZ_JAIGQA010000419.1:0-591 GCF_019733245.1 Streptomyces sp. WAC04114 | reverse complement strand
GTCTCGTGGGCCACGTGCATCTCCGGACGTTCGGGGAACTGTGCTCGCAGAGCCTGGCATATCTGCTCCGGGCTCCACTTCTCGTCCAGCATCGCCTGGACAGCTCCGTGCAGTTCCGGGTTCTCGCTGATCTTGCGGGACTTGGGGCGGGGCCGGCGGGCATCGGCGCGGGCCTGGGCCGCGTGCGGCCGGTACTGGCCGCTGGCCGGATGCCGGTTGCGGCGGATCTCCCGGCTGACCGTGGAAGGGCTGCGGCCCAGCTCGGCGGCGATCGCCCGCACGGTGGCCTTCTCCCGCAGCCGGTCCGCGATGTGGATCCGCTCGCCCTCACGCAGGTACCTGGACGTGCCGGAAGGCGGCACCACCGCGGAAATCGGTGGTGCCGCCTTCTGCTGACGGTCTGCACGGCGGCCGTTACGCCACTTGTTGCCGGTTCGCCGGTCGATACCAACGATCCGGCAGGCTTCCGTGTTGCTGTATCCCTGCTGCACGAGCCGGGAGTATGCCTCCCGCTCGCGCCGCAGCTTTACGGGCCCCTGCGCGGTCCGCACCTCGCGGATCTCGAAGTCCATCGCACCCCTTGAGCTGGGG
>NZ_JAIGQA010000418.1:0-637 GCF_019733245.1 Streptomyces sp. WAC04114 | reverse complement strand
CGTTCCCGCTGTGCCAGCCGCGCAGGTTCTCGCCGTTGCCGGTCTCGTAGTAGGTGATCCGCCTGTCGGCCATGCTCAGCGACGCCGCCCAGCCCGGACGCCGGTGGGTGGCCCGGGCCATGTCGGGGAAGAGCCGGTGGCCCGTGGGTTCGGCGATCGGAGTGAGGGAGGTGTCGTCCAGGACGCCCTTGATCCGGGCCAGTGCGGTGAGCCCGAGCGAGGGGTTGCTCAGCGGCGGGCTGTAGTAGTCGCGCTGTGCCCAGCCCTTGACGAGCGCCCGCCACCGGGCGTTCTCGGCGGCCGACGCGCCCCGCCCCAGCAGCACGATCGAGGCCATGACGGGGTGCCCGCGCCGGTGGTCGTCTACCTCGCCCCGGCTGATCGCGCGCCCGGCGACGGAGTCCATGACCAGGCCGTTGTAGAGGAACGGGGCCCACGCGTTCTCCACCGCGTCGAACACCACCCGCCGGCTGGTCCGCCCGGCGACGCAGGATACCAGCACGACTCCGTCGGATACCAGCGGCGCCCACTCCCTCCACCACGCCCTCACCCACCCCTCCCTCGTCTGGTCGACGCCCTCCTACGTCGACCCCGACAACGGGGTCGAGGGCACCCGGCAGCGAGACGTCCCATCAGT
>NZ_JAIGQA010000417.1:0-640 GCF_019733245.1 Streptomyces sp. WAC04114 | reverse complement strand
CTCGTTGTCTCGGCTGGCCCGGTGTCAGGACACCGCCGGAACGCTGTGTTCCAGGGGCGCCAGTGCGAGGCGCTGTTCTGGACCGATGCTGAGGGGTGGGGCCGGTGAGCGCGCCTGTCTCGCAGCAGTCCCGCTTCGGTGTTGCCCGGCAGGCGGCTGTGAGCATGGTCAGCGGTGGCGCGGTCGTCGCGGTTCTGACGATGGCCAACGCGTCCTGGGAAGTCGTGGCGATAATCGTGCTCGTCACGCTCGTGGTCTCGCTCATTCTTGGCCTGGTCAAGATCGTGGTGCCCGATGAGTCCGAGCACAAGCGGGACCTGGTACTCGAATATTTCCGCTACCGCGAGCGCCAGGCCAAACAGCGTGAGCGCCGGGCTGAACTGCGCAAGCGCCGACGGCGACAGAGAAAAGGCGTGGATCTGCAGGAGCAGCGCAACCGGGCCACTGGAGATGATCATCCGCTTCCGTGATCGTTGCCGGACGTCGACCGGTGACGCCCACCGGGTGGTCTGGACGTGCACGGGCTGAGCGGGCGTATCCGGCCGGCCCACCACTACCTGATAGCGGTGGTCCGGCTTCGGGTCATGGGGCACCTCGTGCACCGCTCATCAAGCGCACATCTGGCGTACCAATCGTGTAC
>NZ_JAIGQA010000416.1:0-643 GCF_019733245.1 Streptomyces sp. WAC04114 | reverse complement strand
CGCCAGAGGTTGCCGGTGCGCTCGAACAGGCCCTGCGGGTGGTACTCCAGCACCAGCAGGACCCGGGTCATGTCGGGTGAGAGCTCATGGAAGGTCACGGCGCCGTCGACGTAGCCCTTGGCCCCCTTGGAGCGCCAGATGATCCGCTGGTCCGGCACCTGCTCGACGATCGTCGACTCCCAGGTCCGGTGGGACCAGAAGACCTGCGCCTTCCACGTCGTCTTCTCGTCGGACTGCTGGTCGACCCCTTCGACCTTCTTCATGAAGCTGGGGAAGTCCTGGAACTGGGTCCACTGGTCGTAGACGAGTCTCCGGGGAGCGCCCATGTCGAGTGCCTCGACGATGTTGATGAGCTTGAGCTTCTTCCCCTTGCCGCCCTTGCCGCCGCCGCCGGTGATCTTCTGCATCAGGCCGCCGGCCACCATCTTGTGCGATCCCTGTGTACCGGCGGCCACGGGATGCTTCGACCCGAGCACCGACCCGAGTAGGCTCAGCGCGCCCGATCCGCCCGATCCGCCCGAATCACCCGATCCGCCGCCCTGCACGTAGTCGGTCAGACGGCTGGTCAGGCCGCCGAGCTTCTCGGTCGCCGACGACAGGATCCGCTCCCCGAGCGCCTCGGCGAGGTTGCGCAGTTCCTGGG
>NZ_JAIGQA010000415.1:0-653 GCF_019733245.1 Streptomyces sp. WAC04114 | reverse complement strand
CTCGGAGGCCAGGCCCTCGACCGTGGTGATCTCGCGGCCGTCGGCCCGGAAGGCGGGGTAGAGGCAGCTGTGCACGGGCTCGCCGTCCACGTGGACCGTGCACGCGCCGCAGTCGCCCGCGTCGCAGCCCTTCTTGACGCCGAACCAGCCGCGCTCACGCAGGTAGGTCCGTAGGCACTGGCCGGGGCGTGGCTCCTGCGTGAACGGCCGGCCGTTCACCTCGATCCCGAAACTCACTGCGGCTCCTCACCGTGGGACAGCTCGCGGCGGATGTCCTCCGCGTACCGGAACGTCATGTGCCGCCGCCATTCGGGAAGCCCATGGATGTCGTCGAACCACTCGTCGTCGGCGACGGCCGCGTCGATCGCCGTACGCAGCCCGTCCGCCGTCGGCGGCAGCGGGAACCACAGCCGGACCGGGCGGACGGTCGAGGCGGTGATCGTGATCGCGAGGGAGTGGTCGACCGGGTCCAGGGTGCCGAGGACCAGGGCGCCGGAGCGGCCGAGCCCGTACAGGGACGCCTGCCGGAACGCCGTACGGCAGGCGAGGGCGCGGGCGGGCAGGGTGATGGACCGCAGAAGCTCGCCCTCGGCCAGGACCTTGCGGCCCGCGCCGGTCACGAAGTCCACGACGCGGACCCGGCGGCGTACACC
>NZ_JAIGQA010000414.1:0-667 GCF_019733245.1 Streptomyces sp. WAC04114 | reverse complement strand
CACGGGCAGGACGCGGGCCGCCCAGGACACGGCCTCGGTCAGGGCACTGCGCTCGATGCGGAATTCCATGGGTGCCTTCCTCGGGTCGAAGTCGTCAGCCGACTCCTGCGTCCGACGGTACGAGGCACCACTGACAATCAGGCGCGCCCACAGCGCAGCACTGACGCGCGGAAGCGCGGCAACCAGCGACAGCGACCACCCCCGTGAGCCGCTGCCGCCGCGTTGCCGCGGTCCCGTGTTCCGGCCTCCCCCGTCGTCCCCCGACGTGCCGGAACACGTTCGGACGATAGATCGGAGGGTAGGGGCACCGGGAGATTCAATACGCCCAATGGGGCGGCCGCCGGGGTATCGGTCCGCACAGTCAGAATGGCCCGGTCACCGGCGACACGGCTGTGTCCTGGGCGGAACGGGGGACTGATGCGATCAGGGGAGCGTGCGGACGATCTTCTGCGGATGCACCGGCTGACCCGCACCGGCGGAACGGCCGAGCTGCTGCGCTGGCTGGCCGGGCGGGCCGAGGGCTGGGCCGGGCTCGTCGGGCCGGACGGCACGGTGCTGCACGCCGCGGCCCGTACGGCGGGGGCGATGGTGCCCGATGTCGCGGGCCTGGTCGCCGAGGGCGCGAGCGCCCTCACCGAGCGGGGTGTCCAGGCGTATTCCGTGGACA
>NZ_JAIGQA010000413.1:0-674 GCF_019733245.1 Streptomyces sp. WAC04114 | reverse complement strand
GACGGCTGCTTGGCGGCGATGCTCTTCGTCGTCACCTCGCAGCAGGCGAGCAGCGAGTCGACCTTCTTCATCACGGAGTTGCTGGTCGGCTCGTCGGAGGAGTCGAGGAAGATCTCCACGGCCATCTCGCGCGGTTCCGCCCCCATGAACTCCGGCAGCGGGCCGACCCGTTCGGTCTGTGCGGGGGTCGCCTTCCACTGGGCGCGGCGGCTCAGCGACAGCTGCGCCGGGTTGAAGTCGAAGTCGAACGTCTTGATGATCCCGCCGGGTGTCCTGCTCTTGCCCTTCGGCGGTTCGTGAATGGCGAGCGTGGCGCGGATGAGGCTCTTGCCCGCGCCCCTCTTGCTGCCCTTGGCCATGGTGTCCCGTCCTCCCCTCGCTCAGTCCGTGAATCCGTGGTGGGTGATCTCCAGGACCTCGGTCGCCACGGCCGGGTTGGCCGGGTCGAGGGTGGGTCCGGTCCAGCTCACCGGCAGCACGTCGATGAGGCCCCACCGCGCGACCTCCGACCCGTCGGCGCGCAGCGCCGCGATCTGGGCGGTGGGCCGCTTGATGCCCGTCTGCAGCGACGAGATCCACTTGGCGACCTTCGTGGTGTCCGGGGTGAGCGGCCGGGTCAGCCGGATCGTCGAGAACGACACGCGGGTCGGCAGCTGCCAGACGAAGCCGTTGTT
>NZ_JAIGQA010000412.1:0-678 GCF_019733245.1 Streptomyces sp. WAC04114 | reverse complement strand
CTCGGACCGGCACACGACGCCGGAACCACCGCGGCCGGACTCGGCAGAGCCGCTCGCGGACCAGTGCGAGGGCGCGGGAGCCACCGCCACACCGGGCAGGCCGGAGTCGCTGACGGGCCGGCACGCGGCGCCGGAACCACCGGCCACGCCAGGCACGGCAAGACCCGCCTCGGACCGGCACACGACGCCGGAACCACCGCGGCCGGACTCGGCAGAGCCGCTCGCGGACCAGTGCGAGGGCGCGGGAGCCACCGCCACACCGGGCAGGCCGGAGTCGCTGACGGGCCGGCACGCGACGTCGGAGTCGCGGCGGCCCAGCTCGGCAGGGCCTTCAAGTCGGTGTGAGGCTGTCTGGGTCATCGGGGCCCGTTCACCCACCCGCGTGGCGGCGTCGGGCTCGGCCGGTCGGGCGCCGCGGGGGCCTTGCCGTGCTCAGGGTCTCCAGCAGGGCCGTCAGGTCCGCCGCCTCGATGCCCCGGGTCTCCGCGCCGGGCTCGACGGACGGGCCTGAGATGCCCCGGGCCTCGCGGAGGGCCCGGGAGAGGCGGGAGTCCGTGCCCGGCACGTCCAGGGTCACCACCACGCCGGACTCGCGTGAGCGCCGTCCCCGTCCGTCGGACGCCCGCTCCCCCTCGGTCTCGGTGAACCACCGCGGGCAGCGCTCCACCGCCCGCAGCC
>NZ_JAIGQA010000411.1:0-683 GCF_019733245.1 Streptomyces sp. WAC04114 | reverse complement strand
TCCGTGACCACCATCGTCCCCCAGGCCTACCGCATGGTCCCGGTCGGCGACCTCGAACCGCACCCGGACAACCCGCACCGCGGCGACGTGGACGTGATCGCCAAGTCGATCGGCAAGAACGGCTTCTACGGCACCGTCATGGTTCAGCAGTCGCGGATGCGGATCATCGCCGGTGAGCACCGCTGGCGCGGCGCCAAGGCGCAGGGCCTGGAGCAGGTGCCCGCCCTGGTCATCGACGTGGACGACGACACCGCGACCCGGATCATGCTGGCGGACAACCGCACCGCAGAGTTCGGCGGCTACGACGACCAGGTGCTCACCGAGCTGCTGCGCGGCATCGATGACCTCGACGGCACCGGCTGGTCCGACGACGACCTGAACGACCTGCTCGCCGACCTTGATAGCGGTATCGAAATCGTCACGGACTCCCCAGCCGACCGGCGACCCGCCGCGGCGGACGCCGGCGAGGAGGGCCGGGCGCGGCCGCGGAGGGCGTAGTCGTGTGCGCGTCGACGACTGGAAAGCGAGTTCCAGTTCCAGCGGGAGGGCCGCGGGTCCGGGGCCGGCGCGGCGACCGCCCGGCGGCCGTAGTACGGGCTCTCGGCGATGCAGAAGTGGGGCTCGCGCTCCAGGGCGTCGCGCCAGTTCGCCTCGGTCAACCCGAACGTCTCGAGCATCAGCTC
>NZ_JAIGQA010000410.1:0-685 GCF_019733245.1 Streptomyces sp. WAC04114 | reverse complement strand
GTGTGCCTGTGCTCGTACGAGTGTCGGTTGGTGCCGGGGCTGTTGCAGTCGGAGATGTATGCGCGGGCGGTGTTCGACAACAGCATCCCGCTGCTGACCGACGAGCAGATGGAGGCGCAGGTCGCGGCTCGAATGGAACGGCAGGCGATGATGCGGGAGCGGCCGACCGTGCCGTTCGGCTTCATCGTGGAGGAGTCGGTTTTCCGACGCGGGCTGGGTGGGGCGCAGGTCCAGTCGAACATGCTGGACCAAGTGCTTGAGCTCACCGCGCCGCGCAACGTGACGCTTCAAGTGGTGCCACTGGAGTTGGAGTTCCATGGGTGCCTGGACGGGCCCATGCGGATCTTGGAGTCTCCGGAAGGGCGGCGGCTCGGGTACTCCGAGGGGCAGCAGAACGGTCGGCTGATCTCCGACGCGAAAGAGATGAGCCTGCTCTGTCGACGCTATGACACACTGCGCTCGCAGGCACTCAACCCCAACGAATCGCGAGACCTGCTGGAACGACTGCGAGGAGAACTATGAGCAGCAGCAGGCATGAACTCGCCTGGTTCAAGTCGAGTTACAGCGGCACGCAGGGTGACGACTGTGTAGAGATCGCGATCGCCGAACATGCCATCCACGTCAGGGACTCGAAGGACACCGCTCGCCCGTCCTTCACAGTCAGCCAAGAAGCCTGGGCTCCCTT
>NZ_JAIGQA010000040.1:0-51485 GCF_019733245.1 Streptomyces sp. WAC04114 | reverse complement strand
GCGCCCACCCCCTCACCGGCACCCGTGCTCCGGACGTCGCCCTGAAGGACGGCCGGCTCTACGAGGCGCTGCGCGGCGGGCGGTTCGTGCTGGTCACGGCTGGGACGTACGAAGGCCCCGGTGTCCGTGAAGGATGGCTGACCGTCAAGCGCTGGGCGAGCGACCGCCGGACGACCGTCCTGGTACGGCCTGACGGATACGTGGCCTGGGCGGCGGAGGCCGCGGACGCGGCGGGGATCGAGGAGGCAGTGGCCCGGTATGCGGGCTAGGGACCTCTCGGGCGGATCACCCCAGCGGCGGCGCCGATTGCCCTCGATGAAGGTGGGCTGATCGGAGGTCAAGGATGCGTGAACCGGCCAGACTTCGTCCCCCTCACCTAGTCCGAAAACGGGGGTGCGCTGGCGATGTTGCCGGAAGAATGGCTGCCATGAGGCACGAAGGCTCTTCCATCGACCCGGCAAAGCCCAGCATCGCCCGCGTCTATGACTACCTGCTCGGCGGCAAGGACAACTACGCCGTGGACCGTGAGATCGGCGACGTGTTCAAGCGCGACCTGCCGGGTTCGGTGGCCATCGCCTTCGCCAACCGCGCGGCCCTGACCCGGGCGATCGGACAGATCTCGAGGACCACCGGGATTCGGCAGTTCATCGATTTGGGCAGTGGCCTGCCGACCGCGGACAACGTCCACCAGGTCGCGCAACGGCACGCTCCCGAGTCCCGGGTCGTCTATGTCGACATCGACGACCAAGTGCTGGTCCACGGCCGCGCACTGCTGGAGGACAACGACCGAACCCGCGTCGTCGCGGTCGATGTGCGCGACCCCGAGGGCATCCGCTCTCACCCCACCACGCTCGAACTCATCGACTTCTCCCGTCCCGTCGCCGTCATCTTCAGCGCCATCCTTCACCACGTCAACGATGACGAGGACCCGGCCGGCATCGTCCGCTACTGGTGTGACCAGGTCCCGTCCGGCAGCTACTTCTTCATCAGCCATTTCCGCTCCGGCAACAACCCGGAGACCAGGGAGGCCGAGAAGGTCCTCCAGCAGACGTTCGGGCGCGGCCGGTGGCGCACGGACGCAGAGATCGCCTCCCTGCTGGACGGCCTGGAGATCCTTGAACCCGGGATCGTGCCCGCGCCCTTGTGGCGTCCTGGCGAGACCGACACCCCATGGAACAGCGGCAGACGAGAGCTCACGGTCTGGGAACACCTCATCGTCGCCGGACTGGCCCGGAAAGCGTAGACCCGCAGACCGTGGGCACGCGGCCGTGGTCGTCCGCGAGGGCGGGGTCAAACGCTTCGCCACGGTCACCCCAGTGATGTCGGGCGAACCGGCCCCTGCGCCCTCATTGGCCGGTGAACTTGGGAATCAGGCCGCGACGAGCTCCCGCTCGCGGTCCGGCGTCTTGACCTTGGGCTTCTTGTTCGGCAGCGAGAGCCGGAAGACCTTGCGCCACGCGGAGAACACCTGCTTGGGCAGCGGCCCGGTGACGTACTCCAGCTCGTACTTCTCGAACAACGCGCGCACCTTCACCGCGACCTCGGCGTACCGGTTGCTCGGCAGGTCCGGGAACAGGTGGTGCTCGATCTGGTGCGACAGGTTGCCGGTCATGAAGTGCATGGCCTTGCTGCCGCTGATGTTCGCCGAGCCCATCATCTGGCGCAGGTACCACTGGCCGCGCGTCTCGCCCTTGATCGACCGGCGCTCGAAGACCTGCACGCCCTCGGGGAAGTGCCCGCACATGATCACCGAGTGGGACCAGAGGTTGCGCACCAGGTTCGCGGTGAACGTGGCGCCGAGCGTGGGCAGGAACGACGGGCCCGACAGCAGCGGGTGGATCACATAGTCCTTGAGCACCTGCTTGCGGATCTTGCGGCCCACGGCCCTGGCCTGCGCGCGGAACTCCGGGTTCTTGCGGCGGTGCTTGGACAGGTTCCTGCCGAGCTCCAGGTCGTACGCTGCGATGCCGTACTCGAAGAAGCAGGCGTTGATGAAGTTCCACAGCGGCTGGCCGAGGTGGAAGGGATGCCACTTCTGGTCCTCGTCCACGCGCATGATGCCGTAGCCGAGGTCGTTGTCCTTGCCGACCACGTTCGTGTACGTGTGGTGCAGCTCGTTGTGCGAGTGCTTCCACTGATCGGCCGGCGAGACGTGATCCCAGTCCCAGGTGGTGGAGTGGATCTTCGGGTCCCGCATCCAGTCCCACTGGCCGTGCAGGATGTTGTGGCCGATCTCCATGTTGTCCATGATCTTCGCCACGGACAGGCCGGCGGTGCCGATGATCCACGCGGGCGGGAAGAACGAGAACAGCAGCACGCCCCGGCTGACCAGCTCGAGCTTGCGCTGCGCCGAGATGACCTTGCGGATGTAGGCGGCGTCCTTCTCGCCGCGGCTGGCGATCACCTCGTCGCGGATGGCGTCCAGCTCGCGGCCGAGCTCCTCGATCTGCTCCGCGCTCAGGTGGGCGGTGGGGTCGATGGCGGTCAAGGTGCTCCTACCGTTCGATGTCGCAGTCGCCCGCCGCGGCGGACACACAGGTCTGGATGAGGACGCCCGGCTCGGCCTCGGTGATCTCGCCGGTGCGCAGGTCACGGACGGCGCCCGCCTTGAGCGGCGTGACGCAGCCGAAGCAGATGCCCATGCGGCACCCCGACGGCATGAGTACGCCGGCCTCCTCGCCGACGTCCAGCAACGGCGTGGCGCCGTCCGCGTCGGCAGTCTTGCCGGTGGTGCTGAACGTGACCTCGCCACCGTCGCCGGCGACGACGATGCTGGGGCGGAAGCGTTCGGTGTGCAGGCGCTCCTGGACGCCGTGCTCGGCCCAGTGCGTTTCGGCGGCGTCGAGCAGGCCCGCGGGCCCGCAGGCCCAGGTCTCGCGCTCGGCCCAGTCCGGCACGAGTTCCTTCAGGCGGGCGATGTCGAGCATGCCGTCTGTGTCGGTGTGCACCTCGGTGAGCTGCAGCTTCTTGTCCGCGACCAGATCGTGCAGTTCGCTGCGGAAGATCACGTCGTCCGGCCGTGGCGCGCAGTGGACCATGACGACGTCGTCGAACTCGGTGTCACGCAGCATGCCCATCACGGGCGTGATTCCGCTGCCGGCCGTCAGGAAGAGCACCTTGGCGGGCTTGGCCTGCGGCAGCACGAAGTCACCGGCCGCCTGGTCGAGCTGGATCATCGTGCCCGGCTTCGCCCTGCGGACCAGATGATTGCTGACCTTGCCGTCCGGGATCGCCTTCACGGTGATCGTGACCCGGCCGTCCTGGCGGTTTGCCGGTGAGGTGACCGAGTAGGCACGCCACAGGCGCACCCCCTCGACGTCGACGCCGATCCGCACATACTGACCGGCCGTGTGGCCGCGCCAGCCCCGTCCCGGCCTGATCACGATGGTCGCGGCGTCACCCGTCTCACGGTGCACAGCCTCAATGCGCCCACGCAGGTCAGCACCCGCGCGCAGCGGGCTGACCAGGTCCAGGTAGTCGGACGGCAGCAGCGGCGTCGTGACCATCTCCAGCAGTTTCCACGCCCTGCTGCGAAGGGCTGTACTCGTCATGACCCCAGCTTGCTGCGTCCCAGGGCGTAAAGTCCTGACCGAAGGACGTGAATCTGGTCGGCAGAATTGTTCGCAGGGAACAAAAAATGAGCCATGTAATCCGGAGGGCCAGCGAACTGGCCTTGGATGAGACGACGGTCACCGCACTGCGGGCCGCGCTGAAGACCACCGCCGATGAGGTCGTCCAAGCGATCATCGACGAGGTCCCTCCCTACGCAGGCGCCCTCTCGGGTCACATGGGCGCCACCATCCGCCGAGCCGTCCGCACCGCCCTGGGGCACTACCTGGACCTCGCGAGCGGGAATGCCACAGGCGGCGACGGCGGTGACGCGGCCTACGAGCTGGGCCGCGGCGAGGTCCGGGACGGCCGCTCGATGGACGCCCTGCTCAGTGCCTACCGCGTCGGCGCCCGCGTGGCCTGGCGAGGCCTGGCAGCGGGTGCCGTACCAGCGGGTCTGCCCGCCGCCGAGGTCGCCAAGTTCGCCGAGCTGACCTTCGCCTACATCGACGAGCTCTCCGCCGCGAGCGCTGCGGGCCACGCCGACGAGCTGGCCGCCCGGGGCAGGGACCACGAGCGCCACCTGGAGCACCTGGCTCGCGACCTCCTCGCCGGAGTGAGCCCGGACGTGCTGCTGGTCTCCGCGCAACGGGCCGGATGGCAGCCTCCGGCTTCGCTGACCGCGGTTCTGCTGCCCTCCGCCCAGGCCCGGCCCGCCTACCGCGCGCTCGACCCGAGCACTCTCGTCCTCGACGATCTGCCCGACGCCACCGGTGTGCTGCTCGTCCCCGACGCCGACCGATCGCATCTCCTGCGGCAGCTGACCGACCGCACCGCAGTGGTCGGCCCGGCCCGGCCGTGGACTCGTGCGTCCGACTCGTACGCACGAGCCGCACGCGCGCGCTCCCTCTCCTCCGACATTCGCGACACCGAGGACCACCTGCCCGAGCTGGTGCTGAGCGCCGACGCGGACGCGTACGCGGACCTGCGTGCCCGAGCCCTCGCACCGTTGCGGACCTTGCCTGTCGCGACCGCACGGCGGCTGGAGGAGACGTTGCGGGCATGGTTGCTGCATCAGGGCAGGCGCGACGAGGTGGCGGCGGAGTTGTTCATCCATCCCCAGACCGTCCGGTACCGGATGACGCAACTGCGGGAGCTGTTTCCGGATCTCGCATCGCCGCACCGGGTCCTCGAACTGACGTTGGCGGTCGGCCTGGGGGTCAGCTGACGCGTACTTCGACCGTCCACGACCGCGTCCGCGAGCGGCACAGGAATCGTGCCCTGTTCTCGGTCGACCCGGACGTCCAGAGCGATCCCGCCCCCCCGTGGCTCCTGCATCCCACCCCGCCGCTGCGCCACCGAACGCACCCTCGGCCGGCTCATGCACCGCCGCCTGGCCCGCGACTGCGAAACCCACCCGCACCCTTGAAGGCCCTCGCGGCTTCCCGGTCTTGACCGCAGGATTCTCAGAAAACAATGGCTTGTTGAAGCCAGGCGGACAGGTTCGGCCACTGGAAGCCAGTAGTGGGCATACGAGGGTGCGGCGGACGCCGGTGCGCTGTGATGGCCCGATTCCTGAAGAAATGCCAGCCGGGTGGGGCCACCATGGACGACGATGACAGCACAGTGCCGGCGCGCGGGGCCGGAGTGACGACGCAGCCGTCCTGTCGCTGCGGTACCGCAGCAGCGGGGGACGAGCTGACGGCGGACGAGGAGCGGTTTCGGGGGCTGTTGGAGGCGGCGCCGGACGCGATGGTGATCGTGGACGATGCGGGTCTGATCCGGTTGGTCAACGCGCAGACAGAGTCGCTGTTCGGGTACGGGCGGGCGGAACTGCTGGGCCAGTCGGTGGAGTTGCTGATCCCCGGGCGGTTCCGCCCTCAGCACTCCCGGCACCGGGAGGCGTACGCCGCGAGCCGGCAGGTGCGGCCGATGGGGGCTGGGCTGGAGCTGCACGGGCTGCGCAAGGACGGCACCGAGTTCCCCGTGGAGATCAGTCTCAGCCCGCTGGAGACCGCCGACGGCCTCCTTGTCTCCGCCGCCGTCCGCGACGTCAGCGACCGCAAAGCCGCCGAGGAGCGGTTTCGGGGGCTGTTGGAGGCGGCGCCGGACGCGATGGTGATCGTGGACGATGCGGGTCTGATCCGGTTGGTCAACGCGCAGACGGAGTCGCTGTTCGGGTACGGGCGGGCGGAACTGCTGGGCCAGTCGGTGGAGTTGCTGATCCCCGGGCGGTTCCGCCCTCAGCACTCCCGGCACCGGGAGGCGTATGCCGCGAGCCGGCAGGTGCGGCCGATGGGGGCTGGGCTGGAGCTGCACGGGCTGCGCAAGGACGGCACCGAGTTCCCCGTGGAGATCAGTCTCAGCCCGCTGGAGACCGCCGACGGCCTCCTTGTCTCCGCCGCCGTCCGCGACGTCAGCGACCGTAAAGCCGCCGAACAGCACATCAACCAGCTTGCCGCGCTCGTCGAGTCCTCTCAGGACGCGATCCTCGCCAAGACCCTCGACGGGCACATCACCTACTGGAACGCCGCCGCCCAGCGCCTGTACGGCTACAGCGCCGAGGAGGCGATCGGCCGCCACGTGGCGTTGCTCGCCCTGCCCGACCGCACCCACGAGGTCACCGCGTTGCTGGAACGACTGGCCGGCGGCGAGAAGATCGAGCACTTCGAGACGCTCCGCGTCACCCGCGGCGGGCAACTGCTCGACGTCGATGTCACCCTGTGGCCCACCCGCGCCGCCGACGGCACGGTCCGGGGCGCATGCGCCATCGTGCGTGACATCAGCGACCGCAAGCGGGCCGAGGCCGAACTCCACGCCCTGTACGAGCAGCAGCGGCACATCGCCCTCACCTTGCAGCGCAGTCTCATGGGCACCCCGCCGGCCATCCCCGGCCTCGCCGCCGCCCACCGCTACCTGCCCGCCACCCAGGGCGCCGGGGTGGGCGGCGACTGGTTCGACCTCATCCCCCTGGGCGCGGGCCGGGTCGGCATTCTCATCGGCGACGTGATGGGGCGCGGCCTGGACGCGGCCGCCGTCATGGGGCAGCTGCGGGCCGCCGCCCACGCCCTGGCCAAAACCGGCATGGAACCCCGCCGGCTGATGCAGGCCCTCGATGCCGTCGTCGCCGACCTCGACCTCCCCGACCAACTGGTGACCTGCTGCTACCTGATCCTCGCCCCCGACACCGGCGAGATCACCGTCTGCTCGGCCGGCCACTTGCCCGCCCTCCTCGTCGACTCGGGCGGGGTGCGGGTACTCGAAGCGCCCATCAGCGCGCCGCTCGGCGTCGGCGGCATCCTCCACCAGCAGACCCGTACCGCCGTGCCCGCCGGGGCCACGCTCGTCCTCTACACCGACGGCCTGATCGAAACCCCCGGCAGCGACATCGAACACCGCCTCGCCGACCTCACCCGTGCCCTCGGGACCGCCTTCACCGCCACCGACGCCCTGGAGGCCGTCGCCGACCGCGTCCTGGCCGACCTGCTGCCCGGTACCGACAACCACGACGACGACGTCACCCTGCTCCTCGCCCAGCTGCCCGCCGCCCCGCTGGCCACCGCCACCACCGACCTGCCCGCCCACGCCTCCTCCGTCGGCGACGGACGCAGCTTCCTCACCAAGACCCTCATCACCTGGAACTGCGCCCACCTCGCCGACGACGCCCGCCTCCTGGTCTCCGAAGTCCTCACCAACGCCGTGCAGCATGCCCAGGGCCCCCTCGGGCTCCACTTGCGCCGCACCGCCACCGAACTCACCGTCGAGATCAGCGACCACAGCGCCCACCTACCCCAGCCCCGCCTGGCCGCTCCCGACGACGAGTCCGGCCGCGGCCTCCTCCTCGTCGACGCCCTCGCCCACAGCTGGGGCGTACGCCCCACCGACCATGGCAAGACCACCTGGTTCACCCTCCCGGCACGCCGCACAGCACGGTGATCTCCGGGCACGCGACACCTCGTCGACAAAATCGACCGGCGCAGCCCGGACGAGACTCGACCACGCCGGCGCCGTCGCTGCCGTCGAGTGCCGACGGGCGCGCCTGCGTCGCGGGACCTGGGCGCCCGGCGCCTGCATGACCGGTGACGGGCTGGATACCCCACAGGCCATGAGTGTGCAGGCTCTGATGCGTGAGACCGACCGGCGGCTGGCCAAGTGGCTGGGTGCCGGCGCCTCGCCCCGCGTCCACCGGGTGCTGTCGGTAGTGGAGGAGACGGCGGAGGGCACGAAGCTGTGGTGCGGGGCGGCCGCGGTGATGGTCTCCCTGGGCGGCCGGCGGGGCCGCAGGGCCGCCGTCGCGGGCCTGGCCGCTGTTGCCCTGGCGCAGTTGGCGTCCAACGGGGTGTGCAAGCAGCTGGCCGACCGTCCACGCCCGCCCAAGGAGTGGTTCCCGCACGACGAGACCGAGGACCGTCCCGACTCCTCGTCCTTCCCCTCGGGGCACACCGCCGCAGCGGTTGCCTTCACAGCCGCCGTCGCCCCGACATGGCCGCTGGCCGGTGCCGTGTGTGCGGTACCGGCCGCGATGGTGGCAGTGGAGCGCGTGCAGAGCGGCGCCCATTACCCCAGCGACGTGGCCGTCGGCGCCGCCATCGGCCTGACCAGCGCCTGGCTCATCCGCCACGCACCGAACCTGGTGCTTCGCCACTGGCTCCAGCAGCGAGGCGTTGCACCGTTCGCGCACCTTCCGTGCCGGCCGGAACTTCCGGAGGCCGGTAGCCACCGTGATCGCCTACTGGCCTGAGGGGCTGCCGGGCAGCGCCACCGGCACAACAGTCCGGTCCCGCTGATCACGCGACCGCTCACCCGCGTTCGGCGCACCACAGCTGGTCTGGGAGGATGGCCGGCAGCCGCCCGTACCGGGCCCGGGAACCCGCGGGTGGCGAGAGACGGGCGGGTACGGACAGCGGCCCGGCAGGCGAAAGAGCGGAGCAGTGCGGCACATGCCGGAGTACTCGGAGTACCTCGTCGCGCTCGTGTTCGCCGCGGGCGGCGTCGTCAACGCACTGCTGGCACCGCACCGGTTCTCCACCGCCGTCATGTTCTGCCTCGCGGTGACCTCTGCCGGACTCGGCGTGGCAGGGCGCAGCACGGCAGCACACCCGACCCTCACCACCGTCCTCGCCGTCGCCGCCCTGCTCCTGGCACTCGCACTGGGCCTGTTGCTGCTGGCCGACAGCGTCTTCCTGGTCCGGCGCTACGGACCGCAGGCAGCCCTGCTGGCGACCGGTGCCACCGGCTGCGCGGTGCTGACTGTGCTCGGCCTCGACGCGGTCTTCCACGCGGTCGGCGGCGAGGCGTTCGGTGCCCTCATGATCGCGCTGAACGCGGCCGCAGGCTACCTCACTCTGCTCTTCCTCGTCTTCGCCGGGTACGCGTTCGTCCGGGGCCGGGCCACCCCCCTGCCAGAAACCACCCACGTCGTCGTCCTGGGTGCCGGGCTCAACGGCGACCGGCCCGGCCCGCTGCTGACCCGCAGGCTGGAGCGCGCCCTGGCGATCGACGCCGCCCGCGCACCGCACACACCTCGTGTGGTGTTCGTCCTCTCGGGCGGCCAAGGCGACGACGAGGTCCGCTCCGAGGCGGACGCGATGGCCGACTATCTGCGCGAACGCGGAGTGCCCGCCGACCGGATCATGCGGGAAGACCGCTCCGTCAACACCGGGCAGAACCTCCGCTTCAGCGCGGCCCTCGTCGACGCCACCACTCCCGGCCACCGAGCCACGGTGGTCACCAGCGGCTTCCACGTCTACCGCACGACCCTGCTGGCCCGCCGCGTCGGCGTGCCCGTCCACGTCGTGGGCGCACCGACTTCCCCCGCCTACTGGCTGGCCGCGACACTGCGCGAATTCGCCGCCGTCCTATGGCTGGACCGCCTCCCCCTGATCGGACTCAGCCTGCTGCTGTCAGTGCCGGTGGCGACGGCCATCCTCCAGCACTGAGGCGCCGGCCGCAGTCCTCGTAAGAGGTCGTGACAAGAGCGCCGCACATGACGCGGCTCATGAGGGACGCGGATTGCGCGCGGCCGGCTCGTCGAGTTCAGCGCCCGGCTGCCGAGGACCAGGCCATTTGCTGACCGAACGGAGTTCCGGGCAGGATCTCGCGCATGGTTTCGGTGGTGCAGAACGTGGCGATCGACTGTGGGGATGCCTATGCGCTGGCTCGGTTCTGGAGCGAGGCGCTCGGTTGTCCGCTGCATCCGGAGAGCAAGCCGGGTGACGTGGAGACGGCGGTGAACCTGCCGGAGGGCCCGCTGCTGTACTTCAACCAGGTGCCGGAGCCCAAGACGAGCAAGAACCGGATTCACCTGTGTCTGCGCCCCGAGACCTCGCGCGAAGAGGAGGTCGAGCGACTGCTGAGCCTCGGTGCCACCCTCGTCGCCGATCGCCGGGAACCCGATGGTGCCGGCTGGGCCGTCCTCGCCGACCCTGAAGGCAACGAATTCTGCGTTCTGCGCAGCGAGGCCGAGCGCGCAGCAACGCCTTCCTAGGGCTCACTTACTCACCGTCCGACCAGCTGATCACACCGCTTGTTGGTGGCCGCGACCAGCACGCTCGCTTCACAGCGGACGGCGGACCGTGCCTCTGTCAACGCGGGGGTCAGGGACCGTTGAATATGGCATACGGCAGGGCGCATCGTAGAGGTGCTGAGGGTAGGGGTGGGATGGGAGTCGCGACGTCGACGGTCCGCGCGGTGAACGAGTTGACGGCGCAGTGGGCGGATGTCTCTGAGAGCGGCACGGTCTTCTCGGCGCCGGGGGTGTGGCCGCTGCTGGCCCACCTCGCTGCCGGGGCCGACGGCGTGGCACGGGGTGAGCTGGCGGAGGCTCTCGGGGTTCCCGCCCGGCAAGCGGCGGACGCCGCACGCGAGTTGTTCGCCGCGATGGGGGCCATGCGGGGGCTGGACACTGCTCTTGGGCTGTGGACGCAGCGCACGCTTGAGCTGAAGGAGGAGTGGGAGGCAGGCCTGCCGAGCGACGCCCACGGTGTGCTCACCGGGGACCCTGCGGTCGACCACCAGGCGCTGGACGCCTGGACGGTGAAGCGGACCGGCGGACTGATCGACCGTATGCCGGTCACACTGACCGAGGATACTCGGATGGTGCTGGCGAGCGCGCTGACCATGCGCACGCAGTGGCTGAGCCCTTTCCACGAGGTGGAACTCGAGACGGCGTACGAACCTTGGGTCACCAAGCCGCGGCTGGGCCTGTGGCGCTCCAGTGCCGTGCTGGACCGGGTCGGGGTGGCGGACACACCCCGCGGATGGGTCACCGAGTTGAAGGTGCTGGGGAACAACGCCCTGGACGTGCACCTGCTGCTCGGCGAACAGGCCATGACGCCGGGACAGGTGCTCGGAGCCGGGATCGGAATCCTCGCCGGCCGGTACGCGGTCGCGCGCGGGCCGCAGCTGCCCTACGGGAACGTGGGCCCCGGTCTGCGAGTGGAGAAGATGCGCTGTACGCGACCTGAGCCGCCTTCGCTGGAGGTGACGACCGCGGCGTTCCACATGAACGCGAGCCACGATCTGCTGAAACTCCACCGGTTGTTCGGGCTCACAGCGGCACGGGACACCTCAAGCGGGCACTTCCCGGGCATCAGCGACTTCCCCCTCGCCATCGGGTCGGCCGAGCAGAGCACCATGGCGAAGTTCGGTGCGCTGGGCTTCGAGGCCGCCGCAGTGACGGCCTTCGACGCGGTGGCCGGGGGCCTGCCCGACCTCCGCTACGTCACCACCAGAATCAGCGCCGCCTTCGACCGACCCTTCGGCTTCCTCGCCCTGCATCGCCACACGCGGCTCGTGCTGACGGCGGGCTGGGTCACGGATCCGCTGCCGTTCCCCGCGTACGACTGGGAGGACGAGCGCTGAGCGGGACGTGCTCAGCAGCGCAGGCCGATGATGGCCCAGTTGCGCCGTGCGGCCTGGCCGACGACGTCGCCCCACTCGGTGACCAGCTGTGAGAATGACGCGAAATCCTGGATCCAGCCCAAGGGTTCGGTGAGATGGCGCTCGAAGGGCTCGCGCAGGGTGCCGAGGTCCGGCTCGACCTGCCTCCACAAGTGGTGCAGCGCGGCTACCTCCTCCGGCAGCAGCCAGAGCATGACCTCCAGCCGAGAGTTCCAGCTACAGGCGTGCTGCGCAACACTCGGGGAGAAGCCCGAGGTCTGGGACGCGTAGGTGTGGCCACCCCAGAACAGCGGGGCGCTGAACTGGTCGAGAGCGTCGCGCAGCGGCGTGTCGACGAAGGCGCGCAGTTCGTCCCAGCGCTCGCCGGCCCAGAAATGCGCCTTGTAAGAGGTCATGGTGTCGAGGAACTCGTAGCGCGCCCACCACCGGGCATCGATGGGGTCGGGCCATGTCCATCCCGGCGGCGGGGCGTAGTCATACGCGTCGTCCGGGCCGAACGCGGCCTGCTCGACCAGTTCGTCCCTCGGCCCAGCCGCCACCGACTGCAGATAGGCCCAGTCGACGATCAGGACCTCCATACACACGCCCACAAGGTCACGATACGGAATGACCGGGCTTCTCCGCGGGGCCGGGACGGCCAGTCCGTGCACGGTGCAGAAGACGACCCGGGCCGGCCGCACGGGATGGCCGGGCCGCACCCCGCCGGCGGCCCGCTGCACGACACGCTGCTCGCGGAGGCCATGGACCCGGCCCCCGGCCCTGAATGTTGCTGCTGGTCGTACTGTGGCCCGGGTCTGTAGCGGCGCGGTGCTCGCAGGCCTCGGGGGGCCCGGGTCGCCCGTCCGCGCCGCCGGGCGCGCATGAGGCGGGGCCCGGCGTCAGGATGGTGCTGCGTCTTACGGGAGGTGTCGGCCCGCGCCTCCCGGTCGGCGGGTGGCCGGCCTACGGCCCGCCCGGCCACCACGCCCCGACTGCCGTTTTGGAGGACACCGTGCACGACATGCCGCTCACCAGGAGCGTCGGTGAACTGCTGCACCGGCGGCACCGTGCCTCCCGGGGCGCCCAACCCGAGTCAGGGCCTGACGGCTACGGCCTGGACAGCGTGAGAGCGGGCCAGTTCACCGCCGGAACGCTCGCACCGCAGGACGAGGCGAGGCTCGCCGACGAGGTCGCGGAACTCCTCCCGCACAGCTGGGACATCCCCACCAAGTCGCGGGAGGCCCTGACCACGATCATCGACCATCTGGGCGGCCAGCGGGAGTTGATGGCCTGGTTGGACCGCTACCCGGGCCGTCCGCGGCTGATCGCGCGGCTGTACGTCCTCATGGGCCACCTCGACCGCTACAGCGACGACGCCACGGTGGTCGGCGCCCTGCGGTCCGCCCGGGAACAGGACCCTTTCCCGGCGGGTCTGCGCGGCTACCTGCTGCCGCAGACCACCGACGAGACTCTGGGTACGCTGGCCAGCCGCATGGAGAAGCTCCTCGCGGAGCAGCGGGAAGAGGACGCGAGTGCCCTGGCCCTGTCGACCACCGCCTGGCTCAAGGGCGTCGCCGATGACGCGAACGGCCCGGGTGCGGCGGTGCTGGAAATGGGCAGCGTGATGGGGCATCTGCATCAGGACATCGAGGAGTCCGCGGAACACCGGTGAGCCCCGGACGACCTGGCGTCCCGTCTCGAGTTCGCGCCGTCGTGGGCAGCCGAGGGCCTGGCCGTCGAGGAGGGCATCAACCTCCTGCGCGCCAACCTGCACCCTGTGCGGATCAGCGGGCGATCGAGATCGCGAAGGGCGCGAATCCGCTGGACCGAATCACGTGCGGTACGAACAGAATGGCTGCCTCCGTGGCTCGGGCGGTTTGGATCCCGCCGAGATCCGTGATCCACTCCGTGCGCCAGCCGAGTTCGATGAGCAGTTGACGGACGGTCCGCTTGGCCCGCGGGTCGTCGCCGGAGAGGAAGGCGTCGGGCGCCCGGGTGAGCGTGGCCGGCGCGGTCATCACCGGGAAGAGCATGGTATTGAGTGTCTTGACGACGTGCGTTTCGGGGAGCGCTTCCTGGAGCTGCTCGGCGAGGCTTGAGCCGGGGTAGATCAGGTGGCCGGGCAGTCCGTCAGCTCCGTCGACCGTGGCGTTGGAGACGTCAACGAGGACCTTGTCGCGCAGTTCCTCGCGCAGGGCGACGAGCCGGTCCAGCGAGCCGGCTCCCGGGGTGGCGTTGATGACGATCCGGGCTGTCCGGGCGGCGTCGGCGACGGCGCCCGGCTCTCGGCCCGCCACGGTCACCTCATGACCTGCCCGGGTCAGGGCAGTGGCCAGACTGCCGCCGACGCGGCCGTTTCCGAGAACTGCGATCGTGGTCATGTTGATCTGGTCCTTCCGTGCGTGCAGGTCGTGGTGCGCGGTCAGCGGGAGAGCGTGGCGACGGCCGCGGCGTGGACGCCGGGCGCGGCGGCCAGGAGGCTCCCGCTCTGCGGGGTCCAGGGGCGGCCCTCGGTGTCGGAGATCTGCCCGCCGGCCTCCGTGACGAGCAGCGCCCCGGGCAGCAGGTCCGCGCGGGCGCCCGCGAACTGCCAGAAGGCCTCGATCCGGCCGGCGGCCACGTTCAGCAGGTGCAGGGTCGCGGGTACGGCGGTGCGGACGACGAGCGCGTCGAAGAGCATCGCGGTGATCGAGGAGCCGACCCGCCGCACGACGTTCTCGTCCTCGTCCGGCCGGGCCTGACTGGTGGCCACGATGCTCAGTCCGAGGTCCGTGGTCCGGGAGACGTGCAGCGGCCGACCGTCGAGGTGGGCGCCCGCGCCGGTCAGCGCGGTGTAGGTCTCGCCGGTCAACGGGAGGTGAACCGCGGTGAGCACAGGCTGGTTGTTCCGCACGAGCGTAGCGGTCACCGCCCACTCCGGCAGGGCGCGCAGGTGGTTGACGTTGCCTTCGGCCGGATCCACGACCCACCATTCGCCGGGCGGCAGCGCCCCGCCGTCCAGCTCCTCCTCCACCCAGCCTGCGTCCGGGCGTATGCGCGTGAGGTGGGGGCGCAGGATGTCCAGGGCCGTGTCGTCGTTGGCGGCGAGCGCGCGCATCAACTCTTCGCGGGTCCGGTAGCGGACCACCTCGCCGAAGCGCTCGCGCAGCGCCGAACCGGCCGCGCGCACGGCGATCACGGTCTGGCCGAGCAGGTCGGCGTCGGAGGCGGGGACATCAGTGCTCTGAAGCCTTTCGGACATGGTGGTACTCCCGTGTGAGGAGGGGGGATGGGGCGGGTCACGGCAAGCTGTGCGTTCGCTGCTGCGCTCTCGCCTCGAAGGTATGCAGGCCCTCAATTAACTGCAAGTGCATGTAAAGCACGGCTAGAGTTACTCACATGCAATTGGATTTGAACCTGCTCGCCGCGCTCGACGCGCTGCTGGAGGAGGGAAGCGTGGCCGGGGCGGCCGCGCGCCTGCACGTCACCGCTCCCGCGATGAGCCGGAGCCTGGGCCGAATCAGGCGCACGACCGGGGATCAGATCCTCGTGCGCACGGGCCGCACGATGACGCCGACGCCGTATGCGATCGCCGTCCGGGAACAGGTGCACGAGCTGCTGCACCAGGTCCAGGGGGTGCTCGCACCGAGCCGTGAACTCGATCTGGCAACGCTGGAGCGCACCTTCACACTCCGCTGGCATGATTCCTTGGTCGCCTTGAGCGGCCCCGCACTGCTCTCGGCCGTGCGCGGACAGGCGCCGGGCGTGCGACTGCGCTTCGTCGCGGAATCGAGCATCGACACGCCGGAGTTGCGGCGCGGTGAGGTCGACCTGGAGGCGAACGCCAACCTCCCCGGCGCACCGGACATCCGTGCCGAGACGGTGGGCGAGACACCCCTCGTCATCGTCGTGCGGCAGGGGCACCCCTTCACCCGTGTCAGGACCGTCACCGCAAAGCGCTACGCCGCCGCTGAGCACGTCAACGTCTCGCGACGTGGAAACCTCAGCAATGCCCTCGACGACGCTCTCGCCCGGCTCGGCCTCACCCGCCGCGTCGTGGCGACCGCGCCCACGGAAGCGGCCGCGCTGGAGTTCGCGCGCGACTCCGATCTCCTGATCAGCGTCCCCGAAGCCACCACGCGGTCAGCGGCCGCCGACCTCGGCCTGGTCGTGCTCCCCCTCCCGCTCGAACTACCTCCGGCACCGGTCTACCTGTCGTGGCATCAGCGCTACGACACCGACCACGCCCACGCCTGGCTGCGTGGATTGGCGCGAACCGCGCTGGCCAGGTGCGGAGCGCCGTCGTAGCCGGCGCCGTCCCTGATCCGTTGATCAGGAATCCCCGGCCGGCCGCCAAGGCCGTTCCGATGCTGTGGAACGGCTGCCAGGCACGCCGTGTGATCAGTGGGAGGCTCGGCCCGTCGTGCCCACCGCCGTTCGCGCGGCCGCCACGAATGCCGCGATCGCCGGGTGGGTGCCGCCGCCCGCACGGAAGGCGACCTTCGAGCGGCGGAACAGGGGGAGCCGGGTCAGGACCACGTCCTCGGGGGCGTGGGCGGTGGCCATCTCCGGTACGAATCCGGCGCCTTGCCCGATGGCGGCCAGTGCCAGGACCGTACGGAAGTCGTTGACCTGATGGCGGATGCGCGGCTGGAATCCGGCCGCCTGACAGGCCCGTACGGCCATCGCGTGACCGGTCGTGCCGTCCCGGGCCGTGATCCAGGGGGACATGGCCCACGGTCCGAGCAGCTCCGCCAGCGTTTCGCCGCGGGCGACGCGACCGGTGGCAGACGCAGTGCCGGTGGCCAGGTACATCGGCTCCTCCAGCAGGGGCACCTGGTCGACCGTGGTGTCCGGTGACGCGGGCACGAAGTCGTAGTCGTGGACGAGGGCCACGTCGAGTTCGCCGGCGCGCAGGCCGTCGGAGACCCGTGCCGAGTCGATCTCCTGCACCATCGGTTCCAACGCGGGATGCCGTCGGGCCAGTTCGGCCAACGTGGCCGGCACGATCGCGGGGCCGCCAGAGGGAAACGTCCCGATCCGCAGCGGCCCGCCGATGCCTTGGCGTGCTCCGGCCAGCTCGGAGACCGCCAGTTCGAGGCGCTCGAGGATGGCATCGGCGTGGGTGACGAGGGTGCGGCCCGCGGGAGTGAGCACGACCCGTCTGCCGCTTCGTTCCAGCAGAGGGACGCCCGCCTCGCGCTCAAGCACGCTCAGCTGCTGGGACACGGCCGAGGGGGTGAAGGCCAGCGCCTGGGCGACGGCCGCGATGGTGCCGCGTCGGTCCAGTTCGCGCAGCAGGTGGAGACGTCGGACATCGAGCATAAGCTGAGCTTACGCAAGAGCGAAGAAATATGAACTGGATCTACAGGGTCGTGTCGGTCAGGCTGGGCGTATGAAGCCCGACGCGAATCTCACTGGCCTGTTCGTCCCCCTGGTGACTCCGTTCACCGACGACCGGCGCCTCGCCCCGGACGCGCTCGCCCGCCTCGCCGACGAGGCGCTGTCGGCCGGTGGCGCCAGGGGACTTGTCGCCCTGGGGACCACCGCGGAGGCGGCCACGCTGACGACCGAGGAGAAGCGAGCCGTGGTCCGCATCTGCTCGGCGGCCTGCCGGGCGCACGGAGCTCCGCTGATCGTCGGCGTCGGCACCAACGACACC
This sequence comes from Streptomyces sp. WAC04114, assembly GCF_019733245.1. NCBI lineage: Bacteria > Bacillati > Actinomycetota > Actinomycetes > Kitasatosporales > Streptomycetaceae > Streptomyces > Streptomyces sp. WAC04114. The sequence continues at coordinate 34,414 of NZ_JAIGQA010000040.1, read as the reverse complement.
GCCGCCGCCATCACGACACTGCGGGAACTCTCCGACAGCGGTGGCGTCGCCGCGGCGCTGGTTCCCACACCGCCCTACACCCGGCCCGGCGAGGCGGGAACGATGGCGCACTTCACGGCACTCGCCGAACACGGGGGGCTGCCGCTGATCGTCTACGACATCCCGTACCGCACCGGCCAGTCCCTCAGCGTCAGGACGCTGAACGCGCTCGGGAGCCTGCCGGAGATCCTGGGGGTCAAGTACGCAACCGGTGCGATCGACGCAGCCGCGATGGAACTGCTCGGCTCCTCACCGCCGGGCTTCGCGGTGCTCGGCGGCGACGACGCCGTCATCTCGCCGCTGCTCGCGGCGGGCGCCCACGGCGGAATCCTGGCGTCGTCCAATGTCCGCACCGCTGATTACGCCGAGCTGATCTCGCTGTGGCAGCGCGACGCCGCCGGACCGGCCCGCAGGCTGGGAACCGAGTTGGCCCAGCTGTCCGCCACGCTCTTCGCCGAGCCGAACCCGACCGTGATCAAGGGGGTGTTGCACGCCCAGGGCCGTATTCCCAGCCCGGCCGTCCGGCTGCCACTGCTGGCCGCCTCCGCCGCTTCGATCCGGCGAGCGACAGACCTGGCCACCGCCGGAACCCACCGCGCCCACGACGAAGCCACGGCCTGACACGGGTCCGTAGTCCTCGCGCCGCGAGAAGCTGAGCAAGTGGGATGGGCTCAACCGCAAGAACGGCCGCAGGCGCGTCGGCCAGGCCCTGAGGCGCCGCCGGACAGGTCAGCGCTACCGGGGTCGATGGCACAGCAAGCAGCCTTCCCAGTACGGGAGTCCGCTGAGGACGCGGTGACGCGTGCACGACGCCATCGCCGCCTCGTCCGGCCCCGGGAAGTGGCGGTAAGGGCCGCCGTCGGTCTGCGGGCGGAAACGCTCCACCATGATCCTGAACCACTCCAGGTAGGCATGCACGCGGGGCGGGTGGTAGCCCAGCTCGTTCCAACGGTGCCCGCTCGCCGCGAGAGCTGTGGCGCGCAGTACGAAGTCCTTGGCCCGCGCCCGCTCGGCTTCGCCGGCGCCCCAGTCGACCTCCTCCAGGTGGAAGCCGACCGCACCACGCCCCATCACGTTCTGGTCTTGCAGGGTCAGCAGCGCCGCGAAGCGAAAGTCCCAGGTCTCGGATGCAAGATCGGACACAGCGAGCATCAGCACCGCGACAAACACCTCGGTGCCGCCGTTGGACAGATCCAGCTCCCGGCCCCCACCGGAGAAGACGTTCGCCACCCGGTCACCGTACCGCCGGGCCGCGCTCCCTCTCGGGTGGCCTCGCGCACAGCCTCAGCCTGGGTCCCGGTTCGACCAAGTCGTGGTGGTCGGTGCGCAGTCGCCATGCAGTTCGACGTTCGTACGCGAGGGTGTCCCGTCTCCGTTGTCGTCGATCGCTCAGGGGGGAATTGACAGGGTTTGCACACGGGGCGAACCTGGAATCAGACGCCCTGAACTGCCCCTCAGAAGTCTGTCTTTCAATCAGACTTGCGGTCATCGACTCCGGCTGTGCCCGGAAGGAGACTCGCATGCACGGGCTTGTGCGAACCATAGCGGGGGCGAGCCGATTGCCATGATCAAGGTCAGCGTCTACAGCCCTTCGGCACACCTGACGGGCCTTACCTGACCGGCTTACGAGCCCGCCGCACCGCCCGGGCGCACACGACGGCGAGGACATGCGACGGCCGGATCAGGTTCGCCTGAGCACTAGCCGGAGCAAACAAGCCATTCATCAGACGAGTTGACCCAGTCTTTGGGCACGGGTGGTCGATCACTCCCGGCGAGCCGCTAGGATCACGGCATGGTTACGGCATGGTTACGGCATGGTTACGGCATGGTCGCCCCGGCGCGTCGTCAGGACCCGCTCGGGTGCGGGTCCGCTGCTGCGCTTGCTGGCCATGGCCGTGGTCCTGTTCGGCGTCCTGGTGACGCACGGCGTGCACGAGGAAAGCGTCAAGGGACACCTCTCCACCAGCGCAACGGCCTTCACCGCACCGTCGGACAACGGCGTTCGCCATGCAGGCGTCGAACCGACGGTGCTGTCCGCCGCGGATGCCGACGATCACCACGGGGGCCATGGGCCGTCACATCCTGGCGAACACTGCCTGTCCGGACAGCCTCAGCAGGCTTCTGCCCTGGTATCGCCCTGCTTTGCAGCGTCGGTTCGCGAATCGACCCGTTCCTATGACGCTTCGGCCGTTCGAGGGCCGGCCGCTGGTGGGCCCATGGACGGTGAGTCTCCCATGGCTATCAGAGCGGCCTCCGTCGTGCAGCAGGTCTAGAGGGTACGCGGTTCCTCCAACCGGCCTGCCGGATGTCACCGGTTCGGCTGGTACCGCACGACGAGCGTCCTGTCCCGTGCTCATGATGGGCCGTCACGTTCGTCGAAGCCGTCCTGCCCCACCCATGCCTGCGCCTCACTCCCTGCTTGCCGGAGCCGAGGCGGCAGCGCGGAGGACGGCGCCCACACCATCGACGACTACCGCGGCCTGGCACGGGCGCACCCGGCCCTGCTGGCCTCGCTCGTCGTCTGCCTGCTGGGCCTGGTGGGCACGCCCCCGACCGCCGTCTTCCTAGGCAAGCTGGAAACCTTCAGCGCTGCCTTCGACGGAGGCTACGCATGGCTCGCGGTCGTCGCGGCTGTCAACACGGTGGCCTCCCTCTTCTACTACCTGCGCTGGATCGCCCCGGCGCTTCTCTCGCGCGGACCTGTGGGTGATCCGAGCGCGATGTCCGGATCGGCTGCAGTGGTCGCTTACGGGGCGGCCACCGGATCCGTCGTACTCGGGCTGCTCGGCGGGACCGTCCTGGACGTGCTGGGGGGACCGCTCGCCCGGTGAACGACAAGGTGGTTTGGCGGCCTCTCCAGGCACCCTCCTGCCAGTGCCAGTGCCAGTGCCAGTGCCAGTGCCAGTGCCAGTGCCAGTGCCAGTGCCAGTGCCAGTGCCAGTGCGGCGGCGTGGTCGGGTCGGGGCGCCGTTCCGGGGATCGACTCAGTAGCATGTCCGGCATGTTGCGTGTGAGCAGTCGGCTGCGTGTGGGAGGGGCCTTCGGGTACCTCCTGCTGGTGGCCGCGCTCACCTTCGGCGTGTTCGCCATGCACACGATGGGTCATCCCGAGCACTCGTCCGGCTCAGGCACAGGCGGCGCATCCCATACGGTCGCCGCCGCGCACCAGGACGTCATGGGCCCAGGAGCTGCCGAGACCGGGACCTCCACAGAGCCACTGGCGATGGCGGACCACGGGGCGGTCTCACCGACCGAACCGACCGCGGACGGGCCCTTGACGGGCATGGACGTGCTGTCCGTATGCGTGGCGGTGCTCACCGGCTGGCTGCTGTGGTTGTTCCTGGGCGCGGCGGCTCGCCGCAGGGAACGGCTGACGGCCCTGCTCGCCCGAGCGATGGCCGTACAGCGCCCCTTCCCGCCACCACCCAGACCTCTCCTCGCTCAGCTGTCGATCCTGCGGATATAGGCCGGACCCGCAGCGCGGGCTTCGCATGCCCGCGCACGCCGCGCGTACCGCCACATTCACCGCAGAACCGATCAAGCGAGGTCCGTCACACATGACCGCACACAACCCTGCCCTGAATCGTCGCCTGCGTCGCCGTCTTGCGATCGTGAGCACCGTCGCCGCGGGCGGGCTGCTGCTCGTCGCATGCGGCGGGGACGACATGGAGGGCATGGACCACGGGAGCGGCAGCTCCGCATCCGCCGCCGCCTCCACCGCCACGGCGGTTGACAACCCGGCGCCCGGCGCGTTCAACGACGCGGACGTCATGTTCGCGCAGATGATGATCCCGCACCACGAGCAGGCCCTGGAGATGTCCGAGCTCGCGGACGGCCGGGCTTCCGACACGGAGGTCAAGGCCCTGGTCGCGGACATCGAGAAGGCCCAGGATCCCGAGATCCGGACCATGAAGTCCTGGCTGAAGGCCTGGGGCAAGCCGGAGTCCGCCGAGGAGAGCATGCCGGGCAAGCACCACGGGTCCGGTGGCATGGACCACGGTTCCGGTATGTCCGGGATGATGTCCGAGACGGACATGAAGAAGCTCCGGGCCGCCACGGGCACCGAGTTCGACCGGATGTTCGCGGAGATGATGATCGAGCACCACGAGGGCGCGATCACCATGGCGGAGGACGAGCAGAAGAACGGCCGCAACTCCACGGCCAAGAAGCTCGCCGCCGACGTCGTGAAGACCCAGTCCGCCGAGGTCGAGAAGCTCCAGAAGATCCTCGACCGGATCTGAGCCACATCCATGAACTGACCGCCGGGGCTCCAGGGCGCGCGCCCGAGGAGCCCGGGCGGTCATCCCCCTTGCCACCGTCATCGCGATCGGCCGGCACTGCGATCGGCCGGCACTGCGATCAGCCGTCACATCGATCGGCTGTCGCCGCTCCGATGCGCCCGCACGTCCGCGAGGAATCAATGAACAAGCGTTGTGCCGCCATGGCAGCCACAGCCCTGGCTCTCTCCCTCTCCCCGGTCGCCTGCTCCGGCAGTGGAGACGACACGGACTCGACCGGCTCCACCGCTTCCGGGAGAACCATGAGCCACATCCACGGTCTCGGCCTGGACCCCGCCGACCAGCGCCTGTACGTGGCCACCCACGAAGGCGTCTACACCCCCGACGCCGAGGGGGAGCCGGAGCTGGTCGGAAACAGCAGGGACGACTTCATGGGCTTCACCGTGTCCGGTGCGAAGACCTTCTACGCCAGCGGCCACCCGACCTCCGGTGGCAACAAGGGGCTCATCAAGAGCACCGACGCGGGCAAGACCTGGAAGTCCCTGTCCTTGTCCGGCGAGTCCGACTTCCACGCCCTGGACCACGCACACGGCACGGTCTACGGCTACGACTCCACCACCGGCCGGGTGCGCACGACCAAGGACGGTGTCTCCTGGAAGGACGGCACGCGGGTGGCAGCCGTCGACATCGCGGTCAGCCCGCAGGGGCCCGACCTCGTGCTCGCCACCACCGCCGACGGCGTAGCCCGGAGCGTCGATGGGGGCAGCACCTTCGCCAGGGGGAAGAAGCCGGTGATGGCCTTCCTCTCCTGGGCGGCGAAGGACGCCTTGTACGGCATCGACACCTCCGGCGGCGTACACCGCAGCAGCGACGGCGGCAGCACCTGGAAGAAGGCCGCCACCGTGCCGGGCGGCCGGCCACAGGCGCTCACCGCCGTCGACGCCGAGCACATCCTGGCAGCCACCCAGACCGGGGTGTACGAGTCGAAGGACGGCGGCCACGCGTTCACAACGCTCCTCGCTGTCGAATCGAGCGACGCCCACTGAGGCGTTGCCTCCCCCGAAGTCGGGGCCGCCCAGGAGTCAGCCGGCCATCATGACGAGCATGGCGCACATCGTGCCGCCCATGCCGATGTGGGCCGTCAGCGCTGCGCCCGGTGACGTGCCCGGCGGGCGACGGCGGCTGCCCGCTGCCGCGTGTGCCCGGCGCTTGTTCCCTCCCGGCCGGGCCTTGTCCCACACGGAAAGGGCGAGCGACGCGACGAACACCACGATCGCGTCGGGCAGGGCGAGAAGCCGCCGTGCCCAGCGGCCCCTTCCTGCGCCGCGGCCCGCACCCGACTGCCGGTCGGTGCCGCGCAGTCGTGACCAGACGGACGCGACGATCGACAGCAGGAAGTACACGGCCAGAGCGAACAGAACGGCACGCCACACAGAAGCGGAGCCGCCCGCCGCAGCGCTGTGGGCGGCTCCGGTCGTCATGTCGTGCGAGGTCATCCCGGAGGAGTGCCCCATGCCCTCCATCCCGGCGTGGCCCCCCGTCTCGGAGGCGCCGGACGTCCCGGCGGACCCGTGGCCGTGTCCGTGGTTCATGCCGGCCATCGAGTGCCCGCCCAGAGCCAGAGCCGGCGCGGAATCGGTGCCCGGCATGGCCAGCGTCATGATCACCATCGCGGCACTGCCGATGACGTGATGTGCCCAGCGGCGACCGTGTTGCCAGCCGTGCAGCCGGGCGTGGCGCACGGACAGGGCCACACCGCCGAGGCCGACGGCGGTGAAGGCCGTGACCCACAGCATGCTGTGATCTCCGAAGCCGGCTGCCGTCGCGGGAAGGAACATCGCGGCCATGCCACCGGCCATGACGACGTCACCTCCGGCCGCGAACCGGGCCTCTCCGCTGTCCGCCGCGGCGAGCCGGGCCGCGCTCACGACAGTCACGAGTACGGAGACGGCCGCCAGCGTCCACGTCAGAGCCGGACTTCCCATTGCTGCCCTCCGCATCGACCGGCCGTCGAGTGCGCGGTGGTGAGCGGGCGCGCCGACGCGGGTCGTCCTCTGACTGTCATCTATGGATGCCCTCAGTACGTAGAGGGGCCAAAAGCGGTTCAGCGAGCGGGAGTTTGCTCCCTGGGAGTCAGTGCGATGAAGGGCGCACACCGATGCGGACGGCGATCCAAGACTTTGGCCGGCCGCACACTCGCCGCCGCGGAGCGCCCCTAGAGCGAGCCGTCGGAGCGATCCCAAGGAGGAGCCGACTAGGTAGCGGGTGCCCACTGCCGTGTGACCGCGTTTTCGCGCGGGGCCGGCGGGCACTCGCCGCGCCATGAATGAGAGTCGTCGTCCACCGATCGCCGACAGTTCACTTGCCCTCCTGGCCAAGGGGTACGCGTGGCTGCCCGACCGGAGGCGCCGCACGACCGCTCCGCTTGTGCGCACCCGGCTCATGGGGCAGGAGGCCGTCGTCCTGCACGGCCCTGAGGCGGTGCGCTTCTTCTACGACGAAAAGCACGTGGAACGCCGGACGGCGCTGCCCGGCCCGGTGCTGAGCACGCAGTTCGGGCACGGAGCCGTGCACACCCTGGACGGGCCGGACCACCGCGTGCGCAAGGAACTCTTCCTGTCCCTGCTCACCGGTGCGGAAGCGGTCGCCGGCCTGGTGGACCGCGTCGCTGCCGCGTGGGACGACGCGGTGGAGTCCTGGTCCGGCCGCCGGACCGTGCTGTTCGACGAGACGAGCCGCGTGCTCACCCGCGGCGTATGCCAGTGGGCCGGAATCGTCGTCGAGGACGCCGAGCCACTGGCCCGGGACCTGGTCGCCATGGTCGACGGCTTCGCCACACCGGGGCCGCGACACTGGCGGGCCCGACGGGCGCGGGCCCGCTGCGAGACCTGGCTGGGACGCCTGGTCCAAGGCGTACGGTCGGGAATGGTCGCCGCGCCGACCAATTCTGTACTGGAAGGAATCGCCGGGCACCGAGACGCCGACGGCCGGCTCCTCGACCCGCACACGGCGGCGGTCGAACTGCTCAATGTCATCCGCCCGACGGTCGCGGTGTGCTGGTTCGTCACCTACGCCGGGCACGCGCTGCACCGCAGGCCGGAACTGCGGGAACGCCTGATCGGCGACGACCCCTCCTACGCTGTGGCGTTCGCCCACGAGCTGCGGCGCTTCTACCCCTTCGCGCCCTTCGTCGGCGGCCGGGCCGTCACCGATCTCGACTGGCGGGGCGAACCGATCCGCTCGGGCACGCTGGTCCTGCTCGACCTCTACGGGCAGAACCACGACCCGGACCTCTGGGACGATCCGTATGCCTTCGAACCGCACCGCTTCCGGCAGCGGCCGCCCGAGCGCGATGAGTTGATTCCGCAGGGCGGCGGCGACCGTGAGGCGGGTCACCGCTGCCCCGGTGAGGACGTCACGATCGCGCTGCTGCGGGCCCTCGTCCCACGACTGGCCAGTCTGGAGTACGAGGTGCCCGACCAGGACCTGCGGATTCCGCTGAACCGCATGCCGGCCCGCGTGCGCAGCGGCTTCGTCATGGACGCCGTAAGGGTGCCGACACCGGTACTCAGCCCGGCGCGGCCGACTGCGTGAGCCGCGCGGGCTCGCCGGCAGAGAAGGAGGGCCGAGCGGGTCGCTCTCAACTCACGCCAGGGTTGATGCGGGGAGTGAACCGGCGGCGTGGCCCTGCAGCTGCAACCCGACTGGTGGGGACGCGATCCTCGTTGCTCCCTGGACATCGTTGATCGTCAAGAAGCCCGGTGAGGCCCGCACCCGAGCACTCAGCGCCGGAGCACATCGGCGAGCCAGTCGAAAACGACGTCGCAGTGCTGCTGAGGGGCCATCGGGGAGCAGTGCAACTGTGCCCCGGTGGCCTTCGTCAGTTTCACGTAGTCGCGCCGCGTGCGCAGAAGTTCGTACATCTCACGCGGTTGGCCCGGGTAGAACTGCTCGAAGTCGTAGTCCAGTACGAGTGTCGGGGCCTTGATCCTGCCGACGACCCCGGTGATGTCGAGGCCCATGACCACCTGCGCCGGTGTCCAGAGATCGGTGAGGACCTGGCCCCGGCGCGCCTGGCGCAGCGCCTGCCGACTGAAAACCTCGAAGCGCTTCTTGACCGTGAAGGCCTCCTGCGGGGTCAGCTCCGGGACGACGTCCTCGTTCCAGACCCGGTTGGTCTCCTCCTTGTCGGGTGTGACGATGTCACGAAGTGCCTCGTCGAACCCGAGCCAGGGGCTGAGGCATCCAGGCATCGCCACACACGCGGCGAGCCGGTGCTCGAAGGCGGCGGCGCGCGGGGCGAGGTTGCCGCCCATGCTGAGGCCGGTGAGGGCGATCCGCCGGCCGTCCACGTCCTCGCGCCGCAGCAACCAGTCGACGATCGGGGCGACCACCGTCTCCCAACGGGTGGTGAAAGGGATCTCCTCGACGAACAGCAACTGCCCCTGCCCTGGGCCGTCGTAGACGAGCGCGTTCCAGCCGCGGTCGAGGGCTGCGGACACGCCGTAGGTCCACATGTCCACGTTCTGCCCGTCACTGCCGTTGGTGAGGATGACGGTGGGGCGCCGCTCGGCGGGGCCGTCCGGGCGGAAGAACCACAGCGGCAGCCGGGTCCTGCCCCACGGGACCCGGGCGGTGACGGCGGCGGGTGTGCAGAGCCGGGTGAAGGTGTCCCAGGCCCTGCGTCCCGCCTCGTAGACCGCCTCCTCTTCACCGGGCTGGTCGGTGCCCAGGACGTAGAACAGCGCTTGGGCGTAGTACTGGGCAGCGCGCAGCGAGCGGAAACGGCGGGTCTGCGACGGCGTCCCGCGGCCGTCCCGGCCCTCGGCCGGGGGAGCGGAGAGCTGGTCGCCCCAGGACCGGAAGGTGTCGGTGTAAGTCTGCTCGGAGAGCCCCGCCGCGTTGATGGCGTTGACCGCGGTCAGCACCTCGCCGACCTCGGAGGCGCGCATGCCCGCGGCTCCCAGCGCGAGCAACCCTGCGAAGTTGAAGCCGGGATCAGCGAAGAGCCGCATCGCTCCCGGCGTCGGATCGGGCGCCGAAGGCGCATTGGGCGCGGCGGCTGCGGTGCGAGCCGTGCTCCCGACGGCGAGCGTGCCCGCCCCCGCGGCGAGCCCGGTCAAGGCCGTGCGGCGGGTGAGGGAAGCAGGCTGGTGCGGTGTGCTTGCGGTCATGCGGGGGACGCTACGACGCTCCACCCCGCCCGAGGATGTGGCGCGCCCTCCCATGCTCCGAACGGGCCCGTGCGCGGGCCTGCTTCGGTCTCGTGCATGAGCCGGTTGCCTCCATGATCCTTACCAGGCTCAGGACGGTGGTCCCCGCTTCGTGATCCGCAGGAAGCGGCCTTGGCTCTCGCGGACGAGCGGCCGCATCTTGGCTCGTCATCGAGCTGGTTGCGCAGGCGGCGCAAGTGAACCATCCCCGCAGCTCAACGCTTTGGGGCGGGCTATCGCCGGGCCGAGACAAGGATCGCCGCCACCCAGCCCGGCAGGTCGTTGATGACCACCTCGAGCACCCGGCACGCCAGTATCAACGCGATGAGCGCGAGCACCTTCAGCCCGGACGCGTCTGTCGGCGCGGAGCTCTCACAAGATCACACCCGTTCACGCCCGTCACACTCGTGCGCCGTCCCCCGGGGTGGCCTACTTGGCGGCCCAGTAGTCCAAGTCGTTCTGGTTCCCCTCCGCCGCCCGGCGCAGCGCGTCCGGCGATCCCAGCAGACCGTACGGCAGATACCCGGACCGGACACCGAGTTCCCACCCATGGACCTGGACGGCGAGGCAGGCCAGGGCGAGGGTGCCGAGGGGGAGGAGGGACCGGGGCGCGGGATCATCGGTATCGGCCTCGACGGTCTCCCGGTACGCGACCAGCCGGGCGACGAGGGCGTCCTCGAAGGCGTGCTGGTCGTCGTCGAGGAGTACGCGGAGCAGCCGCTGGTCCGCGCTCAGCGCGTCGCCGACCTCATCGAGCCGGCGGGCGGCCTCCGCGCGCTCCCCGGCGTCGGGCTTGCGCAGCGGAACCGTCGGCCAGTCGCGAGGCAGATGCCCGGCCGCCTCGGTGAGATAGGGGCACAGGGCGTCCATGGCGGCGAGGTCGCCGGGGTCGGAGACGGAGGTGTACCGGTTGTAGGGCACGCCGTCACGGATGGCGGGCGCGTAGTCGCCGCGCAGCAGCAGTCCGGTGACCCGCTCCCAGTCCCAGACGTGCCCGCTGACAACACACATCTCGAACATGTCGAGCCAGGTCCGCGCGGTGGGCGCCTCCTTGACGACGTCCCGGAAGGTGATGGGCCCGTCCCCGAACTCGTCGTCGTCCGGGTCCGTGCTGATCCGCTCCCCGACGAGGGGGAACCGGAGTTCCTGGTCCCCGCCCGGGAAGCACATGATGCTCAGCACTCCGTGCACACACTCCGCGGCGGTGACGGCGACCGTGCCGGCCGCGGCGTCGAGCCCCGGCTCCGTCACCGTTCGCGCGGCGACATGGTCGAGCAGCTCGTCCGCCATGGCCCGGATCAGCTTCGGCGAGATACTGCCGTACCGCAGCGAGTGCCACCGCGTGTAGGTCCGCCCCTCGATGTCGTCGAGCGCTTGGGCCAACCGCTGCTCGACGACCCGATGGCACGTCACATTCCGCACGTACCCCGTCCTTTCATGAACTCCACATCTGGTACAGCACGCTATCAACGACCACTGACAGCAGCGTTTCGGCATCTGGCTGGTCGGAGGCATCGTCGGGGGCACCCACGTCGACCGACGTGCGCGTTGCCGGGCGCCGGCGGGCGATCGAGGAATGCTTCCAGGCCGCGAAGAACGAATGCGGCCTGGACCAGTACGAAGTCCACCGCTATGTCGGCTGGATGAGGCACATGCTGGCAACTGGCCCGGTCGCCGTCTCACCGGAGGACATCGACCTGCAGGGCTTCCTGCACGTTGAAGATCGGCATGGCGATGCCACCGCTGCCCAAGCCTGCGCCGAGGTCCTCTCGCGGTATCGCGAAGAGGAGCCCGATGACCTCATTGTTCGCATTCAGCACGACGGATCCCGAGTCACCCTTGCCCGCGAACAAGGTCACGAAGGGCACCGCGCCGCTGATCTCGATCTGGTCGATGGCCGGCACGAAGCCCGACGAGCTCAGCCTCACCACGAAACCGAACGTCAGCAGAGTGCGCTTGCCGCGCTTCTTGACCACTGCTCCCAGCGGCGGGAGATCCACCATGGCACCCTGCGTCGCACCGATCTCCTCCACCAGCGGTTTCGCGCTGCGGGACCCGTTGAGAGCGATGGTCGCGCAGTCCAGGAACAGTGGATTGAACTCGTGGCGGACAGCCTCAACGGTGCCGACCACGTCGCCGAACGGTGATATCGACACGAGGCCGGGCTGATAGACGTTGATGTCGCTCTGCTGCACCACATGGGCGCAGGTGAGCAACTGGGCCTCACCGCCGTGAACGCGGCTACTGACGACGGCCCCCAGCGTGCCCGTGGGCGGGGCGAAGATCCCGTCCTGGATGAGTCGTTCCCTGGAGATCTCGATGCCACCGCGCAGAGGGTCGTATCTCGCGGTGTCATCGATGGGAACCGGCTGCACCTCGACGACGTCCGTGGCGTAGCCGCCGAACTCGGCCGGGACCAGCTCGCCTTCCGGGACCTCCTCGGAAGGCCGCTTCTGCGCGACGTAGACGAACAAGGCGATCTGCGGGGTGAACTCCCCGCCTGTCTGCTTCAGCCCCACGCCGGTCTTGTACTTTCCCGCCTCGCGGGCATTCAGGAGGTCACGAAGCGCGGAAGATGCCTCAATGGCGTCGGAAGGAACCGAGATCGGCTGCTCAGGGAGCATGTGACTCACCCTTTGCAGGCTAGGGAGATTTCCGCCCCGCAGGGCAGCGATGGAGATGAATGAACAGTGGTGGCGCCGATCTGCGAGGGGTCGGCTGTCACCTTGCACGGCGGTCGTCGCCTGTGCGGAAGGCCGCTCCGAACTCATTTTCCTTTCCAGGATCTCGCTGCGGTTCCCCTTCCGCAAGCCCCCCCTCGCAGTCCGGTTCAGCCAGCGTGACCACTCGCGAAACGGCGTGCAGCCCGCTTTTGCCAGGCGAAAGCCGGGCTCGACACGGCCGACGGGGACGGGCCTCGGCGGTGTGAACCGGCCGAAAGCCCCGCGGCCGGGAAATGGCGATCCCTCGGGCAGCGTGCCAGCCTTGTACAAAGACCTGGAAGTCCGCCGGATTCGGCATTCCGTGGGGTCCGGAACCGCGGGAAGGGCTCTCCAGGGGAGGTCAGAGCCATGGCGACCGTCGAACCAAAAGCTGTCCACGGGATGTTGGTGCTGGGGGAGGAGACCCCGTTTCTCTCCCACCTGCCCATGTTCATGTTCCCTCACGATGTTCAGGCCCTGCTGGAAGTCACCTTTGACAACGCGACACATGACGCGCACCGGATCTACCTCGAAGATCGTCGGACGACCGGGACCGACGTCTACACGCTGAGCCCGGAACGGTTCCGCCTATCCGATCTCGCCGGGGCCGGGGGACAGCCCGGGCTCATCTCGTTCACCGGGACCCTGTTCCGTGGCCACTTCGAGCGCGGCGGCACCGAGATCGTCGACCCGGTCACGGTGACGGTGCGACGCCTCGTCCACTTCCGGCGCTTCGATCGCCACGCCGAGCGCCCTCCGGCGCTCACCTACGTGGCCTTCGGTAAAGGCCGTGAGCTGTTCCTCGCACACCTGATCAACCTGCCCCCGGACTTCGACCAGGCAATCGCAGTGCGCCAGTTCCGCACCGTGTCGGGCGTTCCACTCACCGACGAGCTGCTGGCCACGGGCCCACGGCTCAAGATCGTCGGGAGGGACGATCGCGCGGGAGACAGACTGCGGGAGGGGGAGCAGGTGGCTGCCCGCTTCCTGGACGGCGGATCAGACGGCGTCGACCTGCGGTTCTCGATGGGGCGGGAGTTCTATGAGGAGGAGGGGGAACTGGCCGCCGTCCACGCCGTCCACGCACACTGATCGTTGCGTAGGAGCCGCGGTCGGCGACAGGGGAGTTGCGGCATACCGGCCACAATGCAATTCTGGAATGTGTAGACGGTGACGATGACCCCAGGGGGCAGCATCGAAGGTCCGTCCCCGAAGGTCCCGTATTTTCTTTCCCTCGCGGCCCGTAAATCGAGGTCTTGTACCTCTCTCCCTCGCGGCCCGTATACGCACATCTCTCGCGCTCTTTTGGTGCGTTCGAAGGGCTGGCACGACGCGCAGTCGGCTGCCGGCACTGGGAGATGACCCATCATGGCGACGGAATTCTCCACAGAGGTCGTCGACGATTCCCACACCGCTCATGGGCAGGTGTCCTTGGTCGTCGATACGAGCGACACGCCCTGGCTCGCCTACACCACGCCGTCCGGCGACGTCATGCTGGCAAGGAGGGGCGAGAGCGCGTGGCAGCACGAGCGGCTGCCCACGGAACCGGCGGCGCTGGACGAATACCGGATCGGTCTCGGGATCGACAGCGCGCTCAACCCGCATGTCGCCTACCAGAGCAGGGCCACCGATCACCTCATCTACGGAGTAAGGGGGGCCCAGTGGAGTTTCGAGGAGGTACCCACCTCCGCAGGCCTCTTCCCCGACCGGATCCGGTTCCCGGCCATGACGGTCAATCTGGGCACCTTCAGCGAGCCTCCGTTCAAGGACAGGCCGCACTTCGCCTACCAGTCCGGCCTCTCGCTGTGGCACGCGACCAAGGCACCCCCCAAGACAGATCCGAGTAAACCTCCGACCTGGCGGAAGAACGTCCACAAGGTCGATTCGGCGAACGCGGCGGAAAAGGGGTGGTTCCCGGCGCTGACCTTCGATCGCCGTGACGAGACGTTGCGGATCGCCTACTGCGACGACCTCACGCCGGCAGGACAGTCCGACCGGAGGCTGCGCGCGGCGACGATGGTCCCGGGGACCGACTTCCCCGGTCAGCCGGACAGTTGGAACGTGCAGGTCCTGCACGGCGGGCAAGTCTCGGCGGAATGCCCGGTGATGGAGCACGCCATCACCGGGGAGAGCGTCGTCTCGTACTTCGAGGTCCGCGGGCGCACACTCAACGTCTGCATTTTCGGCAACTTTCCCGAGTCGCCGGCGATCGAGGTGGTCACTGCCGACGTCGACGGCGGTGACCGGCACTCGGCCTGCGGCGTGGGACCGCCGGCGCAGATCTGCGTCGTCCACGGCTCCGCTGGCCGACTGAGGTTCGCGAGGCGTACCGGTATCGGCGCCTTCGGCATCGAGGACGTGGAGGCCGGAGGTGCTTGGAGCGACCTGCAGTTCGACAGCGTGGGAACCGCTCATTTCGCACACATCGCGGCGGGAACGCTGCGGTACGGCGTGGCCGACACAAGCAGCTGACGGCATGACATGCCTGAAACCTGATGGCATGGGTTTCGGCGCGACCGCGTGAAGGGGCCGCCGGGGAGGAGCGGTGCCGGACCGTCGGCCCTGAAGCGGGTGATGACTTGTGGCAGAGCAGAACTTCCTCATCGTGCGCAGCGACGACTTCGTGGTCCTCGCCGTCCGGTGGTCGGGGTTCGAGATCCGTGGTCCAGGGCCCTCCGCACTCCCGGCGTTGGTGGCGACGGACGACCGGGCGACCGTGACCGTGGGCCTTCCGCCGCAGGCGGTCCTGGAGCAGACGACGGTCTCCGGCTTCCACACGGCCGGTCTCGTGCACAGCGACTCGCGCCTGTCCGGTTCGGGGGCGCTGGAATTCGGGATTGCGCCGGGAACCGTGATCGAGTTGAGCGCGGCGGGGATCCTCGGGGCGCTGACCGACCGCGCCCGTGTCGAGCCGACCTCGGGCATCGAGATGCCCTGGGGACTCAGTGTCGTCCCGCTGGCCCGGACGCCGGGCACTCAGGTGGTGGCCGAGCACACGGACCGGCCCGTCGTCGCCGCATCAGGCACGGTCGCTCTGTGGTCCACGCTGCTGCGGGCGAGTGACGCGTCACAGGGCGACGCCGGCCTGACGATCCGGCCCACCCTCGTCACGGAGAAGAGCGGCATCCTCGCCGACGGCCTCTTCCAGCCGCCTCCGCTGGAGGCGTGGCGGCAGCACATCGTGGAATCCAGCCAGACCGTCTCGCTGCCGAGGGCCACCCGCTTCGAACTGACCGCACTGGGCGGCTCGCTCTCGGCCGCAGCGAAGTGGCCGACCGACTCGTGGTCCCACGACATGGTTCTCGGACGTGACCAGAAGGTGGATGTCACCACTCAGGGAACCCTGTGGCCCTTCGGCTTCGGCGCGGTCTACGAGGACTACACCACGCGGCAGTTCCTTCCCGTCCACAATCCCCAGACGCTCGGCTGCGTCGCGGGACTGCTGAGGAGACGCACTCTGGTGATCACCCAGCAGCTCCTCACCGGTACCCGCACGCCGACCTTCCCGTTCGACCAGGTGGAGATCCTCGGGAAGGAATTCGTCCTCAGTACCACGGCAGAACCGCAAGACACGCACATGTTCATCCCCGGAGGCCCCCTGGCCCCCGTACGGTTCCCCATCCGCTGCCGCTCCGGGAACACGGACATCGAGTTCGTCCTGCCGCTCATCTTCTTCAGCCGCCCCCATACGGCTCCCACCACGGCCGTGCAGGCCCACTGGCAGCCCCATGCCACAGCCCGCATACCGGCCACCAGCCTCGACATGGTGGGCGCCGACACCAAGCCCGGAGACGTACTGGAGGTGCACACGCTCACGTTCGGCGCCCGTGACGACGGCACGGGCCCGCGCCCGGACATCGTGAAGTTCGATGCCATACTGCCCGCCCTCCGGTCCCTGCTCCCCGGAGTGCACGACCAGCCACAGCCCCTGCGCTACACGCCCCAATTGCACCGCCTGACCAGATCCTTGACGGAGACCGAGCGTGCTGCCGCTGTTCCCGACGTCCCGTTCCGCTTCGAGGCACCCTCCGGCGTCCCGGTCAGCTTCGCCAAGAACGCCGACCGCTCGGGCGGCCTCGTGGCGCCCCGGTTCAACGCCGACGGGATCTCCCGCGAACTCGGGCCCGTACCTACCGGCGTGCTGCCGGGATCCCCGAATTTCGAGGACGCGCTGCACAACGCGTTCAACGGGGCCACGCTGTTCGGCTTCCCCCTCGCCTCCCTCATCGAGGCCGCGCTCCAGCCGAAACCACCCAGCATCATCCAGACGCGGGTGAACGACGCGCTGGTCACGGAGATGAGGTGGGAGCGGTTGCGGCTGAAGGCGCACAACGCCTTCCGAGCCAGGCAGACAGGGCCACCGCCCGAACTCGACCTGTTCACCGGCTACGCGCCGGCCGCCCCCGGCACCGGTACGCCCGGCGCACTGGAGCCAGTGACCACCTGCGTCTTGAGGAACTTCGCCCTGGCCCTGCCGCCGCCGCCACTCCCGCTGCTGCTCAAACTGTCCTTCGACGCAGTGACGTTCACGCGCACCGCCGGCCACGCACCCGCCGTCGCCGTCGACGGACTGAAGATCGAGTTCGCGGGTCCCTTGAAGCTGCTGCAGGAGCTGCAGTCGCAACTGGAGAAGCTCATCGGGGTACGCGGACCGACCAGCGGCGTGTCGACGACGGGCGTCACCGTCGGTTACGAGGTCGGGATACCGAAGGCCGCGGCGGGTCTGTTCGTGCTGCAGAACGTGACCGGGCGGGTACGGGTGACCGTTCCCTTCGTCGAGAAGCCGGTGGTCGTGGCACTCGGATTCGCCAGCCGCGAGCACCCCTTCGCCCTCTCGGTCTCGGCGTTCGGCGGCGGCGGGTACGCCGATGTCGAGATCGCGGGTGACAACGAACCGAGGGTGGAGATCTCCCTGGAGTTCGGCGCGATGCTGGCCGTCGACTTCGTGGTCGCCAAGGCCGAGGTGCACGCCCTGGGAGGGGTGCGCTTCCAGCGCCGGCCGGATGGTCATGTGGAGCTCGAGGCGTTCATCCGGATCGGCGGCAGCGTGGAGCTGCTCGGCCTGGTGACGGTCGCCGTCGAGCTGCGGGTCTCGCTCACCTACCTGGACGGCCCGCCGAGGCTCTTCGGTCGCGCGACCATGGTGATCGAACTGGACCTGACGCTGTACTCGGAGACGGTGACCGTCGACAGCGGAACCTTCGAACTCATCGGGGGCAGCGCTCCCGCCCGGGGTGTGCGGCGCCTGACAGGCGCCGAGCGTGACGACGCGGGCTTCGAAGCGTGGCAGCGATACCGGAAGGCGTTCGCATCATGAGTGACATGCTGTGGATCCCCGTGCCGGGTGGCTTCGAGGACGGCGGCCGGCTGCTGCGCGTGCTGGTCGTGCCACGACTGGACGGCGGGACCCCGGCCGGACACGGGATGGCCCAGTGGCCGCCCGCCGCCCTCACCGGGGGGTCCGTACGGGTCGAACTGTTCACCCCGGGCTCCGCCCCGCCGGCGACCCCTGCCGCACGACTCGACCTCGAACCCCTTCTGCACACGCAGCCCGGCGTCTGGCAACGCCTCGTGGCAGACCTGCCCGCGGAAAGCGGTGACAACCGGCCGCCCGGGCCGGCCGACGAACCGCTCACCGTGCACGCCACGTCCGAGGACGCGGATGAGGTGGTGCGCACCTTCCGCGATGCGTCCAGGGCCGAGGTCAGCGCCCAACTCGGCGCTGTTTCACCGGACTTCACCGACAAGGCGCGTGATGCACTCGAACGTGACCACTGGCTCCGCCCGGACGAGCCGGTTCCGGGCGCCACCGCTCCCGGCCCCCCGTCGGACCGGCCGGGCTTCAACCGGACCCTGTCGCTGCTGCGCGAACACCCAGCAGTGTTGCGGGCCTTGGGCCTGATCTTCGAGCTCCCGCTCGGTCTGGGCGGAACCGGCGACCCGTCGGCGGGAACGGTGCGGGTGCTGTGGCCCGGCCGTCCCGCCGCACTGCCGGGGATCGTCTCCCCCCGCACCGCCTTCGGCGGCGACTTCCGCCCGGCCGGCACCGACCGGGTGGACGGCGGCATGGTCACCCTCGACCAACGGGACCGGAGCGGGAACCCGCGCTGGCAGGTCGCGACCGTGGACGTGGACGTGGCCGCCCAGCGCATGCGCGAAGCCGCTCGCGCGCTCGCCGCGCGCCCGGCCGAGCCGCCCGCCCTGCCCGCCCTGCGCTCGGACGGGCTGCAACTGCTGTTGCGCGGCCGCGGCGAGGACATGACGGAGCGTCGTGAGAGAGGGGTGCGCAACCGAGGCGCGGAGCCGGACGTCCTCACCGCCGACGACCTGGTCCTCGGCTACCGCGTCGACGTCCTGCCCGAACTCGGCGGGGACGAGTGGTTCTCACTGCACCGGCGCAGGGCCACCTACCGGGTCCACGAGCGGCTCCCCGACGGTGCCCTGTCGGACGACTTCACCCCGATCGGCACGGACGGGGAGGCGGGGCCGCCCGAGGAGGGCCACCTGAAGGCGAACGCCGCGATTCACGATCGCAGCGGCCTGCACGCGGACGAGATCGTGGCCGGCTGGCGGGGCTGGAGCCTGGCCGTGCCCCGACCGTCGTTCGACGGCACGCCCCCGCCGTCACCGCCCCCGGCACCCGGCATGAACCTCAGCATGTCCTTCACAGCGGAGGAGGGCACACTGCCCCGGCTGCGCTTCGGACGCCACTACTCCCTGCGGGCACGGGCCGCCGACGTCGCGGGCGGCGGACTCGCACCCGATGACCCGGCGGCCGACCGGCACACCACCGCCCCCGAGTTCTACGGGCGCTACGAGCCGTTGTGCGCCCCGGAGATCTCGTACCCCGAGGGGACCGACCCCGCCCACTCCGCCCCGGGGGAGTCGGTCGAACACGTGGTCATGCGCAGCGATCCCCTCATGGGCCTGGACGTCGAGGAGTTCGCCGCGCAGACGAACCACGCCCTCGACGACGAGCGGGTGCTGCGCCCACCCGGCAGCACCCTGGCCGTCGCCGAGCAGCACGGCATGCTCGACCTCGGCACGCCCGATGCGGACCGTGTGACCTGGGCATGGGTCGGCCGCGCACTCGCTGCCGGGGACCCGGAGACGCCAGAGGGCGCCCGGCTGCTGCCGGATCCGGCAGCGGGCGGGATCGTGGCGGCCCGTACCGGCCGGGACACCCCGATGCCGACGAGGGCCTGGGACGAGGAGTGGCCCGACCTCCAGGCGAAGACGCTCAGGCTGACGACCCCGTCCGCCGGACGCCCCGTGGTGGGCTGGGAGGGCGAGCGACTGGTGGTCCGCCTCGCCCCGGCGCAACGGATCTCGCTCGACCTGTCGACGTTCCCCCGCGAGGACATCGTCGACGACTTCGCCCTGCACGTCGCCGACCCCCCGGAGAACTCGGTGAAGGCCCTCCGCCAGGGCCGCCACCCGATGGTCACACCCGCCCGCACCCTCACCCTGGTGCATGCCGTCCAGCACCCGCTCAGGCCTCCCGACACCGCCCTGAGAGTCGTCCGCGACCCGAACGCGACGGTCGCCGCCTTCGCGCCACAGTCCGACGTGTACGACCCGAGAAGTACGGCCCAACTGGAGGTCACCGCGAGCTGGCCGGACCAGCTGGACGACGAAGCGCATCAGTTCACCGACGTGCCCGTCGACACCCTCGCCGTAGCCGAGGACGGACCGGCACGCCCGCAGATCCTGTTCCGGCAGGAGTTCGGCGACACCCGCCACCGCACGGTGACCTACCGGCTCCGGGCCGTCAGCCGCTTCCGCGACCATTTCCGCGACTCCGGGAGTCCCGACGACTTCGCCGTGACCAGACAACTGCCACCGGTCGTCGTGCGCAGCACCGCCCGCCCCGCACCCCCGGTGGTCCTCTTCACCCGTCCCGCGTTCCAGTGGAAGCGCACCGGGGACCTCGACGCGGTCACCCATGTGCTCGTCCGCGAGCGTCTCGGCAACCGAGTACGGGTCGCCCTTGCGCGGCCCTGGTACAGCACGGGCGCCGGTGAACTGCTCGCCGTGGTCGTACGCCCGGAGCACGAGGCCACCACGGACGCGCTCGCACCCTTCGTCACCCAGGCGGGCCTCGACCCCCTCCACCCATCGAGGGGCATCCGCGCGGGGGCGCCGTTCGCCCGCCATATCACCGGCGCCGCAGGGCAGGAGGAGCGGGTGCGGCTCGACGAGGCCGGCGCGGACGTGGTGGTCGTACCGCACCAGCCGGAGTACCACCCGGACAGCGAATGCTGGCTGGGCGACGTGACGTTCACCGGAGCGGACGACACGTCCTTCAACTGCTCCCTCGTCCGGCTCGCCGTCGCCCGGTACCAGCCGGACAGCCTCGACGGTCTCTCGCTGTCCCCCGTGGTACGCACCGATCTGGTGCCCCTCCTCCCCGACCGGACGCTGCGCGTGACGCGCAAGGCCGACCGCGGATACGAGTTCAGGCTGACCGGAGTCGTGTCACCCGCCCCCGCCGTCAACAGGGTGGACATGATCCTCGAGCGCTGCACCCAGCCGGGCGGTGTCCCCGCCGACAAGGTGGACCTCGTTGGATTCGAGACGGTGACGGGCGTACCGGCTTGGCAGCGTCAGGGCTTTCCGAGGTCGCCGGAACCCAAACGGGTCGGTCTCTCGCCGGTCCTCAAGGAATGGAAGTCGGAGTTCTCCGTACCGCCCGGCGACGGCCCGTTCCGCGTACGGGTCCGCGAGGTGGAGTTCCTCCCCAACGACGAACCCCGTCCCGGGGCGTTTCTCAAGTCGGGGACACCGGGGGAGGTGACGGAACGGACGGTGTTCACGGACACGGTGCTGTTGCCGGGGCCGTGATGCCGTCGTTCGTCACCGGTTGACGCTCGGTCGAAGCTGGTCGGCACACGGGGCAGGACTGCTGTGGTGTGCCGCCGGCAGCCCATCGGCACGCCGGTGCTCGATCCCGGCGGCCACGGTGCCGCAGCCGACGCGTCCCACACCTCTTCTGTCTGGGTGGAGTCGATGGGCGGACCTTTGATCGTCATCCCGTCTACGCTCTGGCTGCATGCGCGGATGCACGGAGACCGGAGTCATGGCGGGAGCCGGCATTCGCGGAGGATCTTCCAGGTCTTCACGCGCGAAGGCGTGCCGACGCGAGAACGGGCACGGCCGTGCGAGGCGTCGTGGTGCTGCTTCCACGCCGCAAGTTCCTCGGCTGGAGCACGCTGGTGTGGGATGAACAGCCCGTGGTGGTGATTCTCGACAAAGCAGGTCAACTCGGCTTGTGCGCTCGACACACGAGCGCAGGCGGTGGCGGCGGAGGCGTCCGCGCGATGATGAGGTCTTGGCCGTGGCGGCGGGCACGTCCTGCGGCCTGTGCCGGGCCCGGGACACTTTGCCGCCCTTGGCGGCGACGGCTGCTGTCGGATCGTAGGCTGCGGGACATGGCCGACACCAAGACTCCGACACCTCGTGACGCCTTCGAGTTGCTGCTGGCCGGCAACCAGCGCTTCCTTGCGGGCACCCCTGAGCACCCGCACCAGGACGCCACGCGTCGTGCGCAGATCGCACCTGCCCAGAAACCCTTCGCTGTGCTGTTCGGGTGCTCCGACTCCCGGTTGGCTGCGGAAATCATCTTCGATCAAGGGCTGGGAGACCTGTTCGTCGTGCGGACCGCCGGGCACGTTGGCGGCGCGGAGGCGCTGGGCAGCATCGAATACGGCGTGAGCGTGCTGGACTGTCCGCTGGTTGTGGTGCTGGGCCATGACTCGTGCGGGGCCATTGCAGCTGCCTGCGCCGCCGCCGACGGTGGTCAGGTGCCCGCAGGATTCGTCCGGGACGTGGTCGAACGGGTGACTCCCAGCGTCCTCGCGGCCCGCGCCGCCGGGCGCCACCAGCCCGAGGAGATCCTCGCCGAGCACATCGAGCGGACCGTCGACCTGCTGCTGGAACGCTCCCGCGTCCTGGCCGATCGAGTCGCCGCCGGCCAGACGGCTGTGGTGGGTCTGTCCTACCGCTTGGCCGACGGTAGTGCACAGCTCGTCGCGACCCGCGGTATCGACGCCGCAGCCCCTGCGGTCTCCTGACCGCCCGGGCCCGGGATACCGGCCATGCCGGCCTGCCCGGGCACGAGGCGCGCGCCCAGCCTGGGCGGGACGCTCACTGATCTACAACCTCGGCCGCATCGGCCCACGCAATGACGAAGGCGGCCCGCAGAAGTGCGTCCTGCGGGCCGTGAGTCGACTTCCGCCGAGGTGGGCTACTTCTGGTTGAGGGGCAGGGCCAGGTCTGTGACCTGGTGCTTCTTCGGGAAGGTGCCTTTGCTGGTGGCCTTGCCGGTGAGGATGTTGATGCCGTACAGACGGTAGGCACCGGCCGTTTTGAGGGTGGCGTAGCCGTGGTTCATGCCGGTGGCCGAGCTGTAGTGGATGTCGAAGCCTGCGTTCAGATCGGCGTCGACACCGAGGCTGCCGACGGGCGCGAGCGTCCCTGCGTTGGCGGGGGACTGCAGGGAGATCCGGTCGGCCATGGTGTCGAGGTCGAACAGCGTGGTCGCGGTGGCCGGGTCGAGGTCGTTGTTGGTGTAGGCGGCGCCGGAGACGCCCATGGCGGTGGAGGGCGGGGTGGTGGGGTTGCTGAGCGTGCCGTCGACGGTGGTGGTCTGCGGGGCAGCGGGGTCGTCGATGTTGTGCCGCAGGTTCTGGCCGGTGTTGGCGATCACCCTGAGCCGGTTGGCGGCAGGGTTGAAGTCGACGCCGAAGCTGGTGCCGGACAGGGCGACGGTCAGCTGGGAGACCTTCTTTGCTTTGGCGCGGGTGCTGAGGGTGTAGATGCCTCCCCTGTCGCCGACGCCGTACAGCTTCTCGTTTTGCACGCGGAAGTCGATGCCTACGAGCTTGGTGTCTCCGGCCAAGCCGGTGATCTTGCCCAGCGACCAGGTCGCGGTGGGCTTGTCGACCTCGAACTCGACCAGGCGCTGGTCGCTGGTCAGACCGACGGCCGTGAGGCCCCGGTGCTGAGCCGAAGCCGATGTCTGGTCGGCGGCCGCGAGCGCGGGGGCGGCACAGACGGCGGCGAGAACCACGCCGGCGGTTGCTGTGGTACGGGTGCGCATGACACTCCCAGATCGAATGGCCCCGAACACGGCGATCGGGGTCTCGCTGGGAATCCGGTGCCGAAGCCGCGGCGGTCGGGGAGTGACAACAGATGCCACCCGAAAGGCGCAAGACCGAGCCTGCGCCTTTTCCCTATCCAGGGCTGCTGCCGCTTCTCCGGCCAGTGCCTTTAGCCGACGACGCCGACACCCGGGCAGCACAAGCCCACACAGCCTCCCAAGCCGCACCGTCCAGCAGTCGTGTCGCGCCCTGGAAGGGCCGCTGGCCGGTGCTGCCGCAGTCGGCATCACGATCGAGCCTGCCGGAGGCTCCCGGCGACCCACCACCGACCCGCTCGCCATCATCCCCTCACCACCTGAACCACCTGACGCGACCGCGGCCAGTAGGCCCGCAGAGCCGCACTTCGTTGCCCCAGAGACCAATCCGTACACCGAGCAGCCCCGGATTCCCTGCGTGACAGACGACAACTGCCCGCGTCGGCTGAGCCCCATCGCTCTGACTGACACTCCGGTGGCTTCCCCACGGCGCTGACGCGGGTGCACAGCCGGGTACGTACGTCCGGCACGGGAATTGCAAGGCCAAGATGTGACGTACGCAAGCGAACGGACAACGGTGCTGGGCACAGCAGCACAAGGATGGATGTCGGTGAAGGAACCCGTATTTATCGGTCCTCGTCCGGTGAAACAACCGGATCTGGAAGCGCTGGTGGAGTCCGTCGCGCGCGGGGACACGGATGCGTTCGGCCGGCTGTACGACGCCGTTGCGGCTTCCGTACTGGGTGTGGCCCGTGCAGTGCTGCGTGATGTGGCGCAGTCCGAGGAGGTGGCCCAGGAGGTGCTGGTGGAGGTGTGGCGCACCGCACCGCGTTACCGGCCTGAGCGCGGTACGGCCCTGAACTGGATCCTCACCCTCGCCCATCGGCGTGCCATCGACCGGGTCCGCTCGGTGGAGGCGGCCGCGGCCAGGGATCACAAGGCCGCGCTGCTGGACCAGCTGCCCGAGTACGACGAGGTGAGCGAACAGGTCGAGAACCGCCTGGAGCGCGAACAGGTCCGCCGTTGTCTGCGCACGCTCACCGATTTGCAGCGCCAGTCCGTCACCCTTGCCTACTACCGCGGACTCACCTACCGCGAGGTGGCCGCCCAGTTGTCGCTGCCCCTGGGAACGGTCAAGACCCGCCTGCGTGACGGACTGATCCGCCTGCGCGACTGCCTCGGAGTGAGCGCATGACGACCGACACCGATCTGCACACCCTGACCGGGGCCTACGCCCTGCACGCCTTGTCCGACGAGGAAGGCGCCCTCTTCGAACAGCACTTGAACGCGTGCCCGTCCTGCGCGGAGGAGATCACCGAGTTCACGGCCACTGCGGCGAAACTGGCGGCCGCCGTCGCCGTCACGCCAAGCCCCGCCATGAAAGGGCAGGTTCAACAGCGGGTGACGACGGTGCGGCAGGTGGCTCCGCACGTCCCGCGGACGCCGCCGGCGGCGAGACTGCGCAGGCGACTTCCCCCTCTCCTGCTCGCAGCCTGCCTTGCCGCGGCAACCGCCCTGGGCGGTGTCGCCGTATGGGAGCACAACCGGGCCGAGGACGCCGTCGCGCAGCAACAGCAGGCCCGCCGGCAGGCGGACGAGCTGGCCACTGTGCTGGGGGCTTCCGATGCCGTGTCGCGTCGGATCCCGCTGCGGGGCGCGAGCGCGACGCTCGTCGTCTCCCGCGCGCAGGACAAGGCCGTTGTGGTGGCGGCCGACATGGTCGCGCCGCCCAAGGGCAAGGTCTACCAACTCTGGTACGACCAGGACGGCACGATGCGTCCGGCAGGCCTGATGGACACCGACCGCACCCGTCAGACCGTGGCCCTGTCCGGCTCGGCCAACTCGGCCTCCGCCGTGGGCATCACCGTGGAACCCGCCGGAGGATCAGACCGCCCCACCTCGGCGCCCCTGGCCGTGGTGAACCTGCCGACATGACCACACACGCCGGTACCCGGTGAGACGACCATGTCGGCGCGCTTCCGAGTCCGCATCCTGGCGCTGACGGGCACCCGCCGGTGGCGAGCACCTCCGGACGGCTGACCGGAGGAGGCCCGCGCGCGCTCGGCTACAGCGTCGTCATCGGCAACGCCGCTCGTACCACCACGTCTTGCGTGTCCAGCTGACCGTCCGAGTTTCCTTGCACTGCTCCTTTTGGGTGGATGACGCGCCGTCCGGCAATCCGGATTTCGCCCGCAGAGCGGATTGCCCGTGCCTGCTGCCGGATGCGGCGGGTGGGGCGAACTTCCTTTCGCCCGGGAACATGACATGAGGAGACTGTTGTGAAGAATCGCGCGATCAGGAATGCCGGGCTCGTGGCCGCTGCCGGGGTGATGGTGCTGGGCGCGGCTGCGGGCGCGTCGGCGGACAGCGGCGCCCAGGGTGCGGCCGTCGGATCTCCTGGCCTCGCCTCGGGCAACGTCATCCAGGTGCCGGTTCACATCCCGGTTAACGCCTGCGGGAACACGGTCAACGTCATCGGCCTGCTCAACCCCGCCTTCGGCAACAGTTGCGCCAACGTCAGCGACCACGGCTGGAAGACGGGGCGCAGCTGACCGGCACGAGGATGTATCCGTAGCCGCTGGTCCCGCGGATTGGCCCGGAGGGAATTCCAATCCGATTGAGTTCCGGGCCAATCCGGCGGCCGGGCGGCTGCGGATTACCCCCGTGAGCGAGGAAATGAAGAAGCTGCGAAGCCTGGTGAGTGGGCCGCCTCTCGCACTAAGTGCGTTGAGTGGTCTTCTGTCCGGCCTCGCCGCGCTCGCTGTCGCCGAGCTGGTGGCGGGAGTTATACGTCCGCAGGCCGGCCCGGTGGTTGCAGTCGGCGGTGCCGCCATCGACCGCACACCGGCGGCGGTGAAGGACTGGGCGATCCGCACCTTCGGCACCAACGACAAACTGGTGCTGCAGATCGGCATTCTCGCCGTCCTGGCAGTGTTCGCACTGGCTCTCGGCGTTCTGGCTCTGCGCCATCGGCGTATCGGTGCTGCCGGGGTTCTGGTCTTCGGTGCCGTGGGAACGGTGGCAGCCCTGAACAGGCCCGACTCCACCGGCCTCACCGACGCCCTGCCCTCTCTCCTGGGGGCAGTGGCGGGCGCCGGGCTCCTGTATGTCCTCATCGGACGACTCTCTGCCTCGCCCCGGGCACCGCACGACGACGCAGATCCGGAAGGGCCGGCAGGCCAGGGCTGGGACCGACGCGGTTTCGTGATCGCGGCAACGGCCGCTGCCGCAGCCTCAGCAGGGGCAGGTGCACTGGGCCGGACTCTGAACAACTCCAGTGGCAAGGCCGCGGCCTCCTCCCGCAACAGCGTCGCCCTACCGGTTGCGGATTCACCGGCCCCGGCGACGCCGAAAGCAGCGCAGGTACGGATAGCTGGCGTCAGCCCATTTATCACCCCGACCAAGGACTTCTACCGAGTGGACACCGCCCTGCTCGTGCCCAAGGTCGACGCCACAGCGTGGCGGCTGCGCATCCACGGGACCGGAGTGCACCGTCCGCTCACCCTGTCCTTCGACGACCTGCTCGCACGCGAGTTGATCGAACGTCACATCACACTCACCTGTGTGTCCAACGAAGTCGGCGGCCCGTACGTCGGCAACGCCCGCTGGATCGGCGTCCGGCTGGCCGAACTCCTCGCGGAGTGCGGTGTCGCACCGCCGTCGAAGGGAGGACCGGCCGACCAGCTCGTGGCGCGCTCGGTGGACGGCATGACCATCGGCAGCCCGGTCGAGGACGTCATGGACGGCCGCGACGCGATGCTCGCCCTCGGCATGAACGGCGAACCGTTGCCCTTCGAGCACGGCTTCCCCGTCCGCATGCTCGTCCCGGGCCTGTACGGATACGTCTCGGCCTGCAAATGGATCGAGGACATCGAACTGACCACCTTCGACGCCTACGACGCCTACTGGGTCAGGCGCGACTGGGCCCGCAGGGCCCCCGTCAAGACCCAGTCGCGGATCGACACCCCCAAACCCTTCGCCCGCCCGAAGGCCGGAACGGTGATGGTGGCCGGAGTCGCTTGGGCCCAGTCCCGCGGCATCGACCGGGTCGAGGTCCGCGTCGACGACGGGCCCTGGCAGGCGGCCACCCTGGCCGCCGAGGACACCCGGGACACCTGGCGCCAGTGGTCCTTCCCCTGGCGGGCCGCCAAGGGCGGGCACACCCTCACCGTCCGCGCCACCGACCGCACCGGCCAGGTGCAAACCGCACGACGCACCCGCACAGTCCCCGACGGCGCCAGCGGCCGGCACTCCGTCGTGGTGACTGTCGAGTGACCACAGACCACCCACCTCATTCCCTGTCAGAAGTGGCAAACGCCAATCCCTACTGGAGAATCAACGTGAACACTCGAATCCGCCGTATCGCCGCCACCGTCGCCGCTGCCGCCGTCCTCCCCCTCGCGCTGAGCGCCTGCTCCGACGACGGCGGCAGCTCGGCGAAGTCCGACACCGACACCAAGGCCTCGGCGTCCGCTCCCGCCACCGACGACACCATGACCGACTCCGGCACCTCCACGATGGACGAGCCCTTCGGCCCCGCCTGCGCCTCCGTACCCAAGGACGGTGCCGGCTCCTTCGACGGCATGGCCAAGGACCCCGTGGCCACCGCCGCTTCCAACAACCCGGCGCTGTCCACTCTGGTCACCGCAGTGAAGAAGGCCGGCTTGGTC
Organism: Streptomyces sp. WAC04114; assembly: GCF_019733245.1. NCBI lineage: Bacteria > Bacillati > Actinomycetota > Actinomycetes > Kitasatosporales > Streptomycetaceae > Streptomyces > Streptomyces sp. WAC04114. The sequence continues at coordinate 6,415 of NZ_JAIGQA010000040.1, read as the reverse complement.
GACACCCTCAACAACGCGGAGAACATCACCGTCTTCGCGCCCACCAACGACGCCTTCGCCAAGATCCCCAAGGCGGACCTGGACAAGGTGCTCAACGACAAGGAGCAGCTGACCAAGATCCTCACCTACCACGTCGTGGGCCAGAAGCTCACCCCGAAGGACCTGGAGAGCGGTTCCTTCGACACCCTGGAGAAGTCCAAGCTGACGACGTCCGGGTCCGGCGAGTCCTACACGGTCAACGACTCTGCCAAGGTGGTCTGCGGCAACGTGAAGACCGCCAACGCCAACGTCTACATCATCGACACCGTGCTGATGCCGCAAAGCTGACCAGACACCAGACCCGTCGGCCGGGCGCCACGTGAACGCGCCCGGCCGAGGCCCCTCTTGCGCAAGCCCTGGCACCGTGACAGAAGAGGATTTCCCGTATTCCTCCGTCGGGCTCGCGCCGCGTTCCGTGAGGACCTCAAGGACCTCCACTTTGCGTGCCGGAACGATGCGAGCGGCGGGGATGTACGGTTCTGTCGTCCACCACGTGTCTGAGTCGATCTTCTGGCCCCCCGTCCCCACTGCTTCATTTGCAGCTCTTCCCCGGACCGAAAAACCCTCAGCACCCGTTCCAGCGAGTGGGCGTGACGCTCCTTGCAACTGCACGTTCACACCATGTCGGCGGGGCTTGGCAGAGTAGTCGGCCCGGCCGTCGCCCAGGCGGTCGCACTCCGCGAGAGCGCCGTCGAGCAGGACGTAGTAGGGATCGGTCTCGCGCACCACCTTGAGCAGGCCCGGTGCACGGTCCGCGAGCAGGCTGATCACAGAGGTGGTGTAAGAGTGAGCGGTGCCCACCGAGATACCGAAGCCGACGGTGATCCGGGCAAGTGTGTCGTGCTTACGCAAGTACGTCAGGGCGACGAGCGCACGCTGGTGCGGCGGGAGTTTGCATCGTCGATCACCCTCGCGGGTGACGATGAGCATGGTGACCGAATCGGCCAGGGCGTGGGGCAGAGTAGGGAATCAACGCGACTCCTGCACCTATGGGTTGAGACTTTGAACACCCCCCAACGGCACGGGAGCCTCGTGCGTTGTGCATCCCGGTTGCGCCATCCGGTCGGTGGCCGTGCTGAAAGGATCACTGACACCAAGTCGCTCCGAAAATCGGCAGCGTCACGCCGGCGCGGGCATGACGATCACCACGCGAGTGGTGGAGACTGGACAGATGCGACCTCACGCCCCCGGCGGACTACTGTTCGTAGCGCTCGGTCTCATCCTTGTCGCCGCCGGCTACGTCTGGAGGGGACGTGTCCTGCGCCCCCTCTCGGCGAAACGGGCCCAGGCGGCCGTGATCCGGGACCGTTCCAGAAGCCTGCTGCGTTCTGCGGACATGGCGATCACCGAAGCACGCCGCCAGGCCGCACGCGGCGAACCGGCCATCGTCACGGTCGGGGACGTGACCAGGGTGGCGTGCCAGCACTACGGGCACTTCGTGGGGCGCGAAGAGGCAGCTGCCGCCCTCCGCCAGCGCTTTGATGCCGCCGACTGTTGGGTGGACTGCATGACTGACGCTTTCAACTGACTGTCTCCTCGGCGAGTGCTTGTTGCCTGGGGCGCCGAAGCCGTCACCTGATCGGTGGTCACGCTGAAATGGCTCAGTGAGCGTTTTCAGCGTGGCCACTGATCGGGTGACGGGACCGGTGCCCGCAACGCACGAGGCTCCCGTGCTGTCGGGGGAGGTATTCGAAGTCTCAACCCACAGGCACAGGAGCCGCGTTGGTTCCGTATTCTGCCGCACTCGACCTGCCTCACGCCCTGGTCGAGTGGGTCACGATGCTCATCGTCACCCGCGAGGGTGACCGCCGCTGCAAGCTCCCGCCGCACCAGCGTGCGCTGGTCGGGCTGGTGTACCTGCGCCGGCACGACACCCTCACGCAGATCGCGGCCTGGTTCGGCATATCTGTCGGCACCGCCCATGCTTACACGGCTGCCGTCATCAATCTGCTCGCCGACCGCGCACCTGGCCTGCTGCGTGCCCTGCGCGAAGCCGACCCCGACTACGTCCTGCTGGACGGGACGCTCGCCGAGTGCGACCGGATCGGCGACGGCCGCGCCGACTACTCCCACAAGCACCGCCGCCACGGGGTGAACGTGCGGGCTGGTGACCGATCCAGCCGGGCGGCTGCTGTGGATCTCGCCCGCACTGCCCGGCCGTGCCCACGACCTGACGGCGGCGCGTGACCACCGGATCATGCGGATCTGCGAGCGCCAGGGCGTCCCGCTCCTCGCCGATCGGGCTTACATGGGAGCCGGCTCGTGGGTGACGACACCCCTCAGACGCCCACCAGGCCGCGAGCTCACGCCAACCCTGCGAACCGTCAACCGTGCACTGTCCGCGGCACGGGCACCGGTCGAGCGCGGTGTCGCACGACTGAGGTCCTGGCGCATCTTCCGCAGATCCCGGTGCAGCCCGAATCGCATGACGTCAATCGCCGCAGCCGTCCTCACGCTGGAGCGGCAAACGCTGAAATACCTCATTGATTCCTTTTCGGAACAGCCACCGATCGGGTGAATCCGCGACGGCGGCCCGATGCACCCCGGGCGGCGGCTGCTCTGCCTGGCGGCCTCGTCAACGCACTCGGTGGCCTCGCCCGCCGGAGGGGCAGCCGACTTCGAGCTGGACCGCAGCCCCATTGCTCCCACGGTCACACAGCCGAACATCCCACGTCTGCCGTCGTCCCGGTCATCTACGGAGGCTCGACGGTTGACGGCTCGTAGCTCTGCCTCGTCGGGCGACGGGATCAGCTTCCGGGGCGGCGCGTGTCATGCCGCCCCGGGGCCGGGTATGTGTCTCGGCGCAAGGTCACTTATCGAGCGGTTGGAGTGGTCAGGGCCGGTAGAACGTCTCGCAATCGAGTGGGGACGCGGTGGCGTCGTCAAGGCAGACGACGACGTACGCGGCCCCGCCGGGCACGTCTGCGGGGACTGCCGGGAAGTCGTCGAGCGAATACATCACGTCGCACTTGGTACTGGTGCTCTTGGCGCCGAGGCGGATACCCGAGGCGTCGTACGCGCCGACCCACGCCCTGCGGCAGCCGACGGCCCGGAGTGCTCCGTCGACCCCTACCGAACGGTTGTACCAGGTCAGAGTGCCGCTGATGTAGCTGGCGCCATACGAGACGCCTGTGATGGGCGTGGTCGGGTACGCCACAGTCTGCGCGCCCGCGGCCGTCGCTCCCAGTACGGTGGCCGCGGTCAGAACGGCGGAGCCGACAGCGGCGGCGAGTTGGGGCTTCAAGTGGTCCTCCAGACGGGACGAGTCGGTTGTCGCCTCACATCCTGGGCAGGTCGACCATCCGTTGCCCATCCTTTAAGCCACCGCTTAAAGGGGCTGCCAGGGCGGTGGGTGCGGCAGTACCTCACACACCTCGGTGCGCTTGTTCGGTGGTGAGTGACAGGGAGGCGACGTTCGTTCGCGGCGTCCTCGCGCCGTCACGGTTGCGTCAGGGCGCCCGTCCACAGCAGGGCCAGCCCGAGCGGGGTGATGAGGTGGAGTACGGAGCTGCCGCGGCGGCTGGTGGTGATCAGGCCCGTGTCGCGCAGCACGGTCGCGTGCTGGCTGGCCGCGGCGGCCGTGACATTGAGGCGGCGGGCCAGTTCGCTCGTCGAACAGCCTTCCGCCGTCACTCGCAGGGCGGCGGCTCGGGTGCGGCCGAGCAGCAACTCCAGGTTCCGGACGGTCGCGCCGTCCGACTCCGCCACTCCGGTGCCGGTCAGTGGCCGGCGGAGGGCCGGTACGGTCAGGCGGGGTGGCTGAGCGGTGTCGAGCGGGTCCCACAGGAAACTCACCGGGTGCTTCGAGAAGACCGTGGGCGTGATGAGGAGTCCCCGCCCCTGGAGGTGCACATCGACTCGGCGCGGGTAGGGGGCTTCGAGCACCGGCGGACGCCAGCGGACCAGTGGTGCACAGATCGAGCGCAGCAGGAGATCGACGCCTCCCTCCAGCATCAGGTTCGCGCTACGGGTTGACAGCGCGACCAGTTCGGACCGTCCTCTGTCCCAGTAGGGCTCGACGGTCAGTCGGTGGCAGGCGCGCAGGGCCTTCGCCAGCTCCCGCAGCGCGTCACGGTCGCCCTCCGCCACCCGTCTGGCCCACGGCAGTTGTCCGGGACGGAAGTCGAGACACTCGATCTCGCGGCGCAGCTGGGACACCGGGGCGTGCAGCAGATTGTCCACGGCGTGGTCCAGAGAGGGCACATCGCCCGTCAGGGCCAGCAGATCAAGCCCGGGACCGCGCGTCGGGACCAGGGATGTCACGGGGAGTGTGTCGGCCCCCGTCCTGCCCGCGACCGCCGAGCGCCAGGTGTGGAGGTGCGTAGGCACCCGGTTGCCTCTCAGTAGCTCCAGGCTGTAGTAGACCTCGGCCGCGACGCCGATGGTCGCGGCCACCCGGGTCCTGGCGAGGTCTTCCGCCGTGAAGTGAACACGTAACACCTGCCGGTCTCCTGCCGCCGAGGGGGAGTGCGTGAACGCCCCTCAGCCTGCCCCACCTCATACCGCCCAATCGGGCGTCGAGGCGCAGGACCCGTTCGTCGGCCACGCGTTCGAGCCGGTGAACGCCGGCGGCCGTACCGACTGATGGGAGCGCCGCATCACCCGATCAGGGGCCACGCTGAAAAGGCTCACTGGGTGCTGAACAAGGCACACTCGAGCAGGTCGAAGCCTGTCGTCAGGGGCGCCAAGTCGAAGCAGAGCGGCGCCCAGCACGGCATCACATCGGGCAAGATCTGCCAGCAGTACACCGTGGTGGCCTCGACCTTGGGCAAGATGCCGCCGGTGAACGCCAAGTGCGCCCGTGCAAGCATGCCTCAGAACCAGAACCAGAACCAGAACCAGAACGAGGGCGTGGGCGGCGACCTGGGCCGTTTCACCAACTGCCGTATCCCACCGTTGCTGGCCGGCCCCAACAAGGCAGGCCGGCCAGCAGCGGTGGAGGCCACATCAAGGAACCCGACGGGGCAGCCCCGTGACCAGTGAAACCTTTCCGCACCGCCAGCTCTACCAGTTCGGCTACTGCGCCGTCTTCGCGAGAGGACTCGCCCCAGCTGAGCTCCTGGCCCGTGCAGGAGGCGAAGGCCTCCACCCTGTCGCCTTGACCCGCACAGAGTCAGGGCTCATCGAGGCCCGCGGTGAGGATATTGACGTAGACGACCTGCCCGGCGTGGACCTGGACCAGCTGCATGGCAGCGGCGTCCTTGCCAGCGAGGGCCCCGTCCTCCGGGCCGGCGAACACGAGGGCTGGTCCTTCGTGATCGAGCCCGAGGGCTCCTACCTGGCGGCAGACGACATCCTCACGTCGGTCTCCAGGCAGACGGTGGCTCTCTGTCTGAGGGACAGCGAGTCGGGCTCCCGCTGGATCTCCTACGCCGAGGACGGCGAGATCCTCTCGTCCTGCGATCCGCTCTTCCCAGACGGCGACTACGGCACGCGGCCGCAGGCGTTCGCGCAACTCGCCGGGCACGCGGCTGCAATCAGCAACGGTGATCGTGCCGAGGCGTATGCGAACGCGGTGCGGGCGATTCAGCAACGGTTGCAGTGCATGGTGCCGCGGGAAGCCGATGAGAGCCGCCTCCTCACCGTCAAGATCGCAGACGGGTACTGAGTAGACGGTGGCCAGGCCACCAGAGCCACGGGCCTCTGCCTCATGCACCTGCTTCGCGGTGCGAGCGGGTCGGGCTGTATCGGCGTGGGCATGTCGTCGGCCGGCCGTGGGCAATGCTGAACTATGGCTACAGATGGTGGCGTTGCAGCCGGAGTGCAGGTTTGCTCTCTCAAGGTCGATGTACCTCAGCTGATTTCGCCGGGCACCGCGTACACGATCGTCCGGTTCCCCTTCGGAGCGGCGGAATCGACGGACCGGTTCGAGATGCACCAGGCCGCCCAGCCGGACGGCTACGTGGTGAGCAACTGGGCGACAGACGACCGTAGCGGCCTGATCTGGCCGTCCAAGGCCGGCTGGGGCCACCTGCACGCGATGATCCAGTGGGAGTCCGCCAGCGGCACGGCCGGCTACACCGAGCTGCGCGACCAGTACGTCCGTGACCCGCTTGGCCTGACGCCCAACCCCAACGACACGACGGCGACCGAGCACCGCACGCCGACGCCCGGCGGCCAGTACTACGTCAAGAACCATGGCATCTTCGTCGTCCCGGGCACCCCTGTCGCGCTCCGTGTTACGCACAACGACGCCAACCCGCGCCTGTTGACCCTCGCCGAGTTCAAGCTCGTCATCCACGATGCCGCCTAGTACTGCAACGGTGCTTGTTCTGAGTGCTGGGCAGTTTTCAAGGGCTGTGTCCGCGTCGTTTGTAGTGACTCAGGCGGGCTTGGTGTTGCCGTCTGCGGCGCCAGGTTGACCAGTGCAGAATGT
>NZ_JAIGQA010000409.1:0-686 GCF_019733245.1 Streptomyces sp. WAC04114 | reverse complement strand
TGCTTCAGGCGCCGGCCCAGCAGCATCACGGCGGAGCGGAGGGAGCTCACGGCGGCGGCACTGTCGCCGTCGTGGATCAGGTCAGGCATGTTTGTTAGCATAACTCATTACCCAAGCTAAATACCACCCGGTTACACCTCCCGTAAATTCCGATCACCCGAACGAGTGAGTTGGAAGCGGAAAGTGACGCAAAGAGCGCTCCGGGGCGGCGACCCTGCTGGGCATGGGATCGACAGTGCTCAGCCTGCGGATAGACGGTGAGCTGCTCGACCGGCTCCGGCAGCACGCCGCGAAACGCGGAATGAGCGTCCAGGACTATGTGGTCCGGACGCTCATCCGCGACGACTTCGACGAACGCTTCAAGGTGGCCGTCGAGGAGACGGAGAAGTTCTACGGAGAGACGGAGAAGCTCTGCGGGCCGACGGGCCCCGCGGTGACCAGAGACCCGATCACGTGAGGCCGAGCGCCGGCATCGCGTAGTAGAAGACGAAGACCGCCGACACCACGTACATCGCGACCGGCACCTCACGGCCCCGGCCCGCCGCCAGGCGCAGCACGGAGAAGGCGACGAAGCCGATGCCGATGCCGTTGGTGATCGAGTACGTGAACGGCATCATCACCATCGCGAGGAACGCCGGGATCGCGAGCGTGTAGTCGCTCCAGTCGATGTCCCGCACCGAGCCCAC
>NZ_JAIGQA010000408.1:0-628 GCF_019733245.1 Streptomyces sp. WAC04114 | reverse complement strand
CGGGACAGCCCAACTACGCGGCGGCCAAGGGCGGCATCGTCGGGCTCACGACCTCGACCGCGCTGGCGCTCGCGAAGTACGGCGCGACGGCCAACGTCATCTGCCCGCGCGCCCGGACCCGGATGACCGAGGACGTGTTCCACGGGTTCGAGGTGCCCGATCAGGGCCTCGATCCCCTCGCCCCCGAGCATGTCGCGCCCCTCGTCGGCTACTTGGCCTCGCCCGCCGCCGCGCACGTCAACGGACAGCTGCTCGTCGTGCACGGCGGCATGGTCGCGGTCGTCGAACGGCCGCGGGTGGCCGCCAAGTTCGACACCAAGCAGGACGCCTTCACCTACGACGAACTCGACGCACTGCTCGGCCCGTACTACGCGCAGCGGCCACCGGGGGAGACGTTCGCGGCGGCGGAGGTACTGGGACTCAAGCACACCTAGCTCGCCCGACATCCCCGAGTTCGCCCGGCCGTGCCGCCTAGCCGTCGTGCTCCGGGCTGAGCAGTCGGCCGTCGGTCGACAGGGGCGGGTGTGCCAGCTGGGGCAAGTAGTGCCGGAAGAACAGTTCGGCGACCAGCTCGCGGCGGCTGCGCACCCCCACCTTGCCGAAGACCTGCTTCAAATGGTCCTGGATG
>NZ_JAIGQA010000407.1:0-620 GCF_019733245.1 Streptomyces sp. WAC04114 | reverse complement strand
ACTGCACACCGCTCATCGCGGCGGCGACGGTGTCCGCGTGGTCCCTTCCGACGCCCTTCGAGGACGCCATCAAGAGCCCGTCGGCAGAGACCAGGACCGCGTGCAGAGCCCCGGGAATCTCCAGGACGCCGTCAAGCATCCATGACAGATCGTTGTTCACGAAACCTCATGCCCTTCGCTGCTTGCGTCATGTGCGTTGCTCGTGCGGCCCGCAGGCTCCGGGAGCGCGGCTCGACCGGACTGCGTGCCGCGCTGGAAGGCACCCATGATCGAGGCGGTCTCCTCTTCGGAGCGGATCGGGGTGCCCGTGGTCATGGGGGCGCCCGTGGTTTCGGTCGGCGGCACGATGGCCATGGCCCGCCTGCGGCGGCGCTTGGGAAGACCGTCGGCGGTCGTGGACACGGCCGCGGCGGGTTCCGGGCCGCTCGGGTTCAGCGAGGGAACAGTGCTCACAGTCTGTGCTCGCTCCCTTGGTTGCGGCATGCTGGTGAGCAGCTCGTCCGGCAGCAGGACCACCGCTCGCACACCCCCGTAGGGAGAGGTCGAGTCGACGGACACCGTGAAGCCGTAGCGCTCACAGAGCACACCGATCACGGCGAATCCGAACTGCGGAGGATTGC
>NZ_JAIGQA010000406.1:0-702 GCF_019733245.1 Streptomyces sp. WAC04114 | reverse complement strand
GAGTCAGTGTGGCAGTAATTTGATGCTGTGTGGCAGTGCTGCCACTGACCAAAATCCCCCGGGCGGACGAAGGTAGAGGCATGAACCTCTTCCTGAACTACCTCGTCGTGACCGCCCTCCTCGCCCTCGTCATCCTCCCCGCGGGCCTCGGCCTCGCCCGTGAGCGCCGACCCGCCCGCCACCTGCTCGACGCCGCACGGAGGGATGTGGAACCGACGGAAACGGAAAGCCGAGGCGCGTTCTCCCAGGAGCCTCACACGGTCGTGGTTGCTCAGTGCCCGCTGCTCTCGTAATGGCGGGACTGGCGCTCCCAGAAGCGGTACGCGGCGTACATGACCACGACGCCGATGGACGGAGCGCCCCAGGCGAGCCATTCAGGCACGGCGAGTTCCTCCTCCCGGTCCATCAGCACCGTCGCCGGCAGATAGGCGACGAAGGCCAGCGGGAAGACGAAGGTCAGCCCGAAGCCGGCCACCGGGCCGAAGATCTTCAGCGGGTAGTTGCCGAAGTCGCTGAAGATCATGTCGATGGCGAACTTGATGGGAGAGACCCTCTTCATCCTGAAGACCAGCGCGGAGGCGGCCAGTTGCAGAGAACCTTCCACCAGCGCACCGCCCACCACGGCGAGCAGGAGGAAGCAGACGGCTCCCGGTGACCAGTCGACCGGGGCGGAGGCCGAGGCGATGGACAGGAGGAACACGC
>NZ_JAIGQA010000405.1:0-709 GCF_019733245.1 Streptomyces sp. WAC04114 | reverse complement strand
GGGCGGCGGTCACGTCGTTCCCCTTGAAGTAGGCGATCGAGCGGGCCGTCCAGGTGCCCGCGCCCGGCGGCAGCGCCGGGCCGATCGACGCCCAGAACGGCGGCAGCAGCGGCAGCGGGAAGGCGCCGCCCGCGCTCGGGTTGCCCGCGATCACCACCAGCAGGATCGCGAGACCGATGCCGACGATCCCGAAGACGCCCTGGAGGGCGAGGGTGGCCGCGCCCACGGCGAAGATGATCAGGGTGCCCAGGCCCCAGAGGGCCGCGGTGCTGCCCGGCAGGGCGTCCAGGATCGGGCCGGTGATGAGGGCTCCGCCGAGGCCGCCGGTGATCGCGACCAGGGCCATGACCGCCAGGCGGATCGCGGCGCGGGTGGGGTTGGAGGGTTTCGCCCCGGCGCTGATGGCCAGGGCCGCGGCGCCCAGGTAGCCGCCCACGCACCAGCCGATCACCAGGTAGAAGGACGACAGTCCGTTGGGGTCGTGGGGTGCGGACGGGATCACGTCGATCGTCCGGATCGTGCGTCGCTCGGACTTCTCCAGGGTGGTGACGAGAGCCGTCAGCGTGGTGGAGAGGACCCTGCCTCCGCCGGACGCGACCAGGAGGGTGTCGGTGCTGCCCCTGGGGTCGATGATCAGGGCCGCGTCGATGTCCCGGTGGGCGAGCTGGGTCCGGGCCGCTGCCTCGTCGGGGAGGGCACGGGGGTCCAG
>NZ_JAIGQA010000404.1:0-711 GCF_019733245.1 Streptomyces sp. WAC04114 | reverse complement strand
CGTCGCTGCCGCCAACGGTCGAGACGCACAGACGGCTGTAGCCATGACGTTTTTTTTTTCAATCAGAAGACGGCATACGAGATTAGCGAGTGTCTCGTGGGCTCCGGAGACCGGGGCACTCAGCTTCCTGAGGGAACGTCACCGAATTTAATGACGGCCTAAAAACTCCGCAGTCCAGCTGTGGGCAGTAATAAATCTCTATGAAGGAGCCGTTCTTTATGAGTGACAGTATCTGGGGCTACCAGCCGACCACCGGACACACCTCGGGCACCGACCTGACCGGCTACAAGGTCGAAGCCACCGACGGCAGCATCGGAAAGGTCGACAAGCACTCGGACGACGTCAACTCCGCCTACCTCGTCGTCGACACTGGTGTGTGGATCGTCGGCAAGCACGTTCGGCTGCCCGCCGGCACAGTGACGACGGTCTACCAGGCCGAACGGAAGATCTACGTCGACCTCACGAAGGAGCAGACACGGCAGCTGTAGTTCTGGTCATGGCTGGTCCTGAAGAGCGTGTCGGCGCTGGTGGCAGGCTCGTGCGATGGCTTGATGGCGGCGGCGCCATGCCATCCAGTGCAGGATGTGTTTCGCGTCCCGGACTGGTGGTGTGAGGACGAACGCCCGGAGGAATCGGACGAGTTCGGGGCAGGTCAACGGGACGAGATGGGCTGGTCCGGCAGGGCTGGCCGTGGTCGTGGCAGCGGCGGTC
>NZ_JAIGQA010000403.1:0-716 GCF_019733245.1 Streptomyces sp. WAC04114 | reverse complement strand
GACCAGGGGGACCACGCCCGGGTGCAGGGCCGCGGGGTCACGGGCCGCGGCGAGGGCGAGCAGGGCCGCGACCGCGACGCCGGAGGCGACGACCAGCCAGGCGCGCACGTCCCAGCGGTCCGGGCGGTAGCGGGTGCGCGGCGAGCGGCGTCCGCCGAGTCTGAGACCCGCGAGGGCGGCGGCGAGACCCACGAGGAGCAGGGGGAAGCCGTAGGCCGCGCCCTCGGCCGTGAGCAGGCCGTACGTTCCCGCGCAGACGCCGAGCAGACCGCCGAGGGTGAGGACGGCGGTGGTACGCCGTACGGCGGGCGGGACCTGGGCGGTACGGCCGTACCCGCGGGCGTCCATCGCGGCGGCGAGGGAGACCGAACGCTCCAGCGCGCCCTCCAGGACCGGGAGGCCCACGTGCAGCAGGCCCCTGATGCCGTTGTCGGGGCGGCCGCGCAGACGGCGGGCGGCGCGCAGACGCTGGACGTCGGCGATGAGGTTCGGGGCGAAGGTGAGGGCGACGACGACCGCGACGCCCATCTCGTACAGGGCGCCCGGGAGGGATTTGAGGAGCCGGGCGGGGTTGGCGAGGGCGTTCGCGGCGCCCACGCAGATGAGGAGCGTGGCCAGTCGCAGACCGTCGTACAGGGCGAAGGTGAGGGCCTCCGCGGTCACCTCGCCGCCGAGGCGGATGCCCTGGGCCCAGGCGGGGAGGGGGAGTTCGGGGA
>NZ_JAIGQA010000402.1:0-720 GCF_019733245.1 Streptomyces sp. WAC04114 | reverse complement strand
GCCGACCACCCCGGGCCCGTCCCCGACGACCTCGCAGCCGGACCCGTCCCCCTCCCCGGCGGACGGCACGATCCCGACCGGGTACCTCGGCACCTGGACCTCGACCATCGACAACGCCGACGGCGAGCACAGCCGTTCGCTCACCATCCAGCAGGGCGAACCGGGCGACACGGTCCTGTCCCTCGTGGCCGACGGCCCGACCCAGGGCGGCGGCACCTACCACTGCGTGTTCGAGGGGCGGTTGACCTCCGCCCCCGGCACCGGCGGTGCGCTGTCGATCGGCCCGTCCACCGTGAAGGTCGGACAGCCGCGCACCGCCTGCACCCCGGGCGCGGCCACCGAGGTGACCCTCCTGTCCGACGGCACGCTCGAGCGCGTGAACACGAGCAGCGGGGAACGGCTGACGTACACGAAGCAGTGACCAACGTGCCGCTGGCGCCTGGTAGTTGAACGTCGCGCGAATTCCGGCCGACGAAATCTGGATCGGCGCTCGCACAGCCGAACGGTGACCGGACGACATTGTGCTGGTCCTAGCCCTTGGCTGCGGGTATGCGGGCCGCCCCCGCTGCGGGCATGCGTGCCGCCAGGGGCGATGGGGGTCCCCCCTGCTCGAGCGAAGCCGAGAGCTTGGGGGAGGGTGGGCGCAGCGGCACCCCGCCACGCCGGGCTGCGAAACCCCCCGCCCCCAGCACCAACGCCGAGCACCACGCACCGCCGAGC
>NZ_JAIGQA010000401.1:0-734 GCF_019733245.1 Streptomyces sp. WAC04114 | reverse complement strand
CCGGTGGACCAGCAGTGTCCGGCAGTTCATGGCGGTCGCCGCCGAGGCGACCAGTGGCGTGAACGCCCCGGCGATCGGTGCGAGCGCGTGAAAGACCCTTCCTTCCGGCGCTCGGTCGCCCTGTTCCGCGCCTTCATGCGTGAGCAGGGCGACCCGGCGACGGCGTACACCCTGCTGGCCCGCGACGCCGCGGACCAGGTGGAGCGGCACGGTCCGGTGCGGGGCAAGGTCGTCGTGGACATCGGCGGCGGCGACGGCTACTTCACCCGGGAGTTCCGCCGGCGCGGTGCGCACGGCTATCTCTTCGAACCGGACACGGCCGAGATCGGCCCCGGCGAGCGCGCGGACACCGTCGTCGCCGACGGTTATCTGCTGCCGCTGGCCGACGGTGCGGCGGACGTCTGCTTCTCCTCCAATGTGCTGGAGCACGTCGCCGATCCGCACACCTTTCTCAGCGAGATGGCCCGGGTGACCCGCCCGGGCGGTCTGATCTATGTCTCCTTCACCAACTGGTACTCGCCCTGGGGCGGCCACGAGTGGGCTCCGTGGCACTATCTGGGCGCCGAGCGCGCCCGGAACCGCTACGAGCGCCGCACCGGCCGCCCGGCCAAGCACCGCCTCGGCGACAACCTCTTCCGGATCGGCGTCGGCGAGACGCTGCGCCATGTCCGGAGCCGTAGTGACGTGACCGTCGTGTCCGCACGCTCGCGTTACTGGCCCGTCCTTCCCCAGCT
>NZ_JAIGQA010000400.1:0-735 GCF_019733245.1 Streptomyces sp. WAC04114 | reverse complement strand
GCCGTTGCCGAGCTGCTCGACCCGGGAGAAGGTGCAGATGATCTGGGCGAGGGCGAAGGCCGGGAGATCGCTGGGGCGTTCGCTCAGCCGCAGCACCGTGTCCGGGTCGTCCCCGACCGGGCCGGTGACCGCCAGGTCCAGCGGTACCGCGCTGGTGAAACCGGCGGCCTGCTCCTCCTCGTCCGGGTCGTTCTGGAGTTCGGTGAGCAGCGCGGTGGCCAGCGCGACCCGGTCGGTGCCGGCCGTGGTGACATCCACCGGGCGCGGTACGGCCTCCACGCGGGTGCCGCACACCAGGTACACCTCGGCGGCGGCGGCGACCGCCGTGCCGGGTACGGTGCCCGCGCCGGTCTCCATCGCCGTGTCGCAGCTGGCCCGGGACGGGGCGGGGCCGGCGTCCACCGGCACATTGGTGGAGCGGATGCCGCAGCCGGCGGTGGCCGCGAGCGCCAGGCAGGCCGCCAGGAGGGCGGGGCCGGTGCGCAGGGTTCCTCGGGTCATGTGTCGCGCTCCTTCCCCGGGCCGTCCGGCTTCCCCGGACGGTTCCGCTCGCCGCTGCTGTCGCCGTTCCCGCCGTCGCCCTCGGTGTCGTCGCCCCCGTCGCTCTCACCGTCGCCGTCGCCGTCACCGTCGCCGTCCCCCGGCGCCTCGCGCGGCAGCCGCAGCGTGAACACCGCGCCGCCCTCCGGCGCGTTGGCGGCCGAGATCTCGCCGCCGTGCAGATGAGCGTTCTCC